>SFHY01000211.1 GCA_004556255.1 Lactobacillus delbrueckii | reverse complement strand
AAAATCAAGTAGAACAGGCCGACCAAGACGTAGCTTGGAATGGTCTGGAAAGTGTTGGATGCCACGATGTCCCCTTGGTACATCAAGTCAAAACCAGCCACGAAAGCCAGGATACTGGAGTTCTTGATCAAGTTAACAAACTGGTTGCCCAATGGCGGAATCACGATTCTGAAGGCCTGGGGCAAGATAACGTAGCGCATGGCCTGCCAGTAGGTCATCCCGTTTGACCGGGCCCCTTCCATCTGGCCAACGCCGACAGACTGGATCCCGGAGCGGACAGTTTCAGCGATGAAGGCTGATGAGTAGATGGACAAACCGATCGTCCCTGCTTGGAAGCCAGTCAGCTTCAGTGGCGTGTAGGTTGGCAAAACCAGGTAAAAGACCATGGTGACAACCAAGAGGGGAATGTTCCGGAAAATTTCAATATAAACCTTGGCTACTCCCCGCCAGAACTTGTTAGGCACGGTTTCCAAAATCGCGAAACCGGACCCGATGATCAAACTGAAAAACAAGGAAATCAGACTGCAGAGAATCGTATTCCAAAAACCAAGCAAAAAGGTGGACCAGTTTGCCACGAGTAAACTCAACATTAATATTCAGCCTCCTTAACACTGAAACCTGGAATGTCGCCAAACCATTTCTTGACCAGCTTGTGATAGCTGCCGTCTGCCTTGACTTCCTTCAAAGCCTTGTTGATGGCCTCAAGCATCTTGGTCTGCCCTTTTTCAACGGCAATCCCGTAAGGTTCAACGGCGATGGTGCCGCCAACCAGGTGCAGGCCCTTGTGCTGCTTGGCAATCCCGGCTAAAATCCCGTTGTCGGTTGCCACCGCGTCCCCTTGCCCGGCTAAGAGGGCATTGGTGCAGGAGCCGTAGTCATTGTACTGGCGGATCTTAGCCTTTGGTGCAAGACGCGCGATATCGTCCGCTGCCGTCGTGCCTTTAGCAACGATAACCACCCGGCCCTTGTGGTTGAGGTCTTTGATCGACTTGATTGAACTGCTGGTCTTGGTCATCAAGGATGTCCCCGCCTTGAAGTAAGGAGTGGAGAAGTCAACCGACTTCTTTCTCTCATCCGTGATGGTCATGGTGGCCAGAACCGCGTCCAGGTTGTTGTTCTTGAGCTGCGGGATCTTGGTCTGAGCCGTGACTTCAATAAATTTTGCCTTGCCATCCTTGCCCAGGATCTTCTTGGTCAAGAGGCGGGCAAAATCAATCTCAAAGCCTTCCAGCTTGTTGGTCTTGACGCTCTTGATCCCAAACAGCGCAGGCGGAAAGTGAAACAGTGGTCAGCAACAGAAAAAGCAGGGCGGCAACTTTGCGGAATAGGTTCATGCATTTCATGTAACCGCTCCCTTCCTTTTATTAGTGGTCAATTACCTTGCTGAGGAATTCCTGGGCCCGCAGGTTCCGCGGATGTTCAAAGAAGTCCTTCGGGTTGTGGGAGTCTTCCAGGACCTGTCCCTGGTCAAAGAAGATGACCCGGTCGCTCACTTCTCTGGCAAAGCCCATTTCGTGGGTCACGACCACCATGGTCATCCCTTCAGCGGCGATGGATTGCATGACGTCCAAAACGTCTTGGATCATTTCCGGGTCAAGGGCACTGGTTGGTTCGTCAAACAAGAGCACCTTGGGCTTCATGGCCAAAGATCTGGCGATGGCTACCCGCTGCTTTTGCCCGCCGGACAGCTGTCTTGGGTAAGAGTCTTCCTTGTCCAAAAGGCCAACCTGCTTGAGCAGCTTTTCAGCGATTTCCCGGTTTTCCTTTTCGTCCCGGTGCAAAACGATTCTTGGGGCCAGCATGACATTTTCCAGGACGGTGTGGTTTTCGTAGAGGTTGAAGTGCTGGAAAACCATGCCGACGTCCCGGCGGATCTTGTTCAAGTCAGTCTTCTTGTCCCCCAGGTCATAGCCGTCTACGTCCAAGACGCCGGAAGAAATGCCTTCCAAACCGTTCATGGTTCTGATCAAGGTACTCTTACCCGCACCGGAAGGGCCGATGATGGAAACGACTTCGCCCTCGTCAATGCTTAAGTTGACGTCTTTTAAGGCATGGTAGTCACCATAGAACTTGTTGACTTTCTTGAATTCGATAATTGCTGCCATAGTGGTCCTCCTTGTTTTTATTAATGCTTAATTAAATCGCCGCCAGTTTGACTCAGTTTCCGCACTTTAAGGCTTGTTGATCAAGCAAACCTTCTTGCTGAAAAAAGTTCGATTATTGGTCGGCGGTCTGGCAAATGTACCAGGACTTTTTCTTCTTTCAAGCTAGGAGCCGAATCACCTAAAAAAGAGTATTGTTTTTCTTTTCCAGAGCGGTTGTTTTTTATTTAAGTATGATTAATTTTTTGTTAAA
>SFHY01000210.1 GCA_004556255.1 Lactobacillus delbrueckii | reverse complement strand
ATTCTTATGTTTTTCCTTCCCTTCGTTTTCTCTTACTGAAATTGGGTAGTAGTGTCCCGTATCTTGCATAGCTAATTTAATGATCACCCGCCAAGCGGGTAGTCTTGGCTGGACACGGATGATCAAGAGCAGGGCAAGGATCACTCCCCCAAAGTTGTAAGCCAGCTTGAAAACTGGCTGCATGTTGAAGAGCTTGGCCACTACAGTTCCGGCAAAAAAGCCCAAGAACAGCGCCCCGATGTCGAGGACGCTTACGCCGTATAAAGTCATGACTGCCTTTGTGTCCTTAGGAATGATCATGGCACGGCGAATAGCTTCGAGTCTGTTGTCGCTCATCTTTTCCTCCTTTTCTATTGCTTGTCAGTTGGTGATTTTGGCGTTGAGAAGTCCTTAACGTTGGTGCCATTGGTTGGCTTTTCAGCGATTGGAGCATCGCTTCTGTTCTTGCCAGCCCCGCCAAGCTTTTCGTTTCCTGGCTGCACCGTCTGGTTCACGTTTTGATGGACGTTCTGCTGCACCGGCTGTGCGGCTTGCGCTGCCGCCGTCTGGTTGATCGTCTGAGTGGTTGTCGTTGCACTCGCTTGACCTGGCTTTGCCTGTACAGTCTGGTTCACGTTCTCATGAACGTTTTGCTGTACAGGCTGAGTTGCGCCACCTGCCGCAGTACCAGATGCAGTCTGACTAACAGTTTGCGTCGTAGTCGTTGCACTTGCTTGACCCGGCTTAGTTTGTACAGCTTGACTGACGTTTTGGTGAACGTTTTGTTGTACTTGCTGAGTTGCGCCGGCAGCAGCAGTACCAGTTGCAGTTTGACTGACTGTCTGCTTAGTCGTAGCAGCATTAGCAGTTGTTGCCTTCCCGGCCACAGCGCTCCCGATGTCCTGGTTTACTGACTTAGCCAGCTGGACTTCAGATTGTTCAACCTTTTGCTTCAGCTCTGGTGCGTTTGCGCTGCCATTAGCGATTGCTTGCCGCCATTCAGTCTTAGCCTGGGTAGTCTGCTTAATCAGCTGACTTGTCTTTTCGCTTGGGATTGCGCCTGCTTGCTTCAGCATGGTCTTAGCAGTTGCCCCATCAACTCCGCTTGCAGGTGCGGTCTTGATGTCGTTAGCCGTAGTCTTGGCCAAGTCTTGCTTAGCAGCCGCCAGTTCCTGCTTAAGTTGCGGTGCGTTTGAAGCGCCACTTGAAACCGCCTTGTCGTACGCAGCTTGTGCTTTTTCAACTTTCTGCATTGCTGCTTGCGTTGCTTGACTTGGCTTTACGCTGCCAGCATCAAGTGCCCGGGCAAGCTCTTGTTTAGCGCCGTCTAATTCCTGCTTAAGTTGCGGTGCATTTGGATCACCATTAGCTACTGCCTGGTCATATGCTGCCTGTGCCTTGTCTACCTTCTGCATAGCTGCTTGGGTATTAGCGCTTGGGCTAACGCCTGCAGCTTCCAGTGCCTTCTGGGCTTGACCAGTAGACATAGAGCTTGGAAGCTGCGCATTTTGAATGTCGTTGGCTGTGCTTTGTGCAAGTTCCTGCTTAGCGCCTTCCAGTTCCTGCTTAAGTTGCGGTGCATTTGGATCACCATTTTGGACTGCCTGGTCATACGCCGCTTGCGCTTGGTCAACCTTCTGCATTGCTGCTTGGGTTGCTGGACTTGCAGAAACGCCTGCGGCTAAGCTGCGCATTTTGAATGTCGCTGGCTGTAGATTGCGCAAGCTCTTGTTTAGCGCCGTCTAATTCCTGCTTAAGTTGCGGTGCATTTGGATCACCATTTTGGACTGCCTGGTCATACGCCGCTTGAGCTTGGTCAACCTTCTGCATTGCAGCCTGCGTTGCTGGGCTTGCAGTAACGCCTGCCTTGTCCAGTGCTTCTTGTGCTTCACTAGTAGACATAGAATCTGGCATCTGTCCTTGACCAGCGCCATCTGGCTGACTTAAGCCCGCAGCTGCCAAAACAGCGGATGCAATAGCTCTCTTGCGTCTTGCGTTTCTCTGGGCATGATCACTAGCCTTTTGTGCCTTGGCATATACCTTTTCCATTGCCTTCTTGGCTGCTGGAGTTTGCTGAATCCCGCTATCATCTGGCTTCTTGTTTTCGGCTTCTTCATTTTCAGCGTCATTTTGATCAATTGGGCTTTCGTTTTCAGCCTCGCTTCCGGCGTTCATGCCGCCTTCAGCATCGCTGTCCTTGTTGCCTCTTGAAGCATTAAGATCACTGATCTTTTCACCGCTTTCACCAGCTGAGTTGACCTTGTTGCCATAAGCATCAACGCCTGCCATCTTGTTAATGGCGTCTTGCCGTGCTCCTTCCTTGGCCTGCTTCTTAGCGTCTCTCTTCATGCTGCCTTCAGTGTTGAGAGTGTGGCCGATATCGTCACGCATGTTTTTGAGGCCATTGGCAGCTCTGCCTGGAGCAGTTGCCGCCCTCTTGAGGCCGTGACCAACTTTAGAAGCTGCATACATTGCACCGCCTAAGCCCCGCATGCCGTGCTGTGCACCGGTGTCAACGCCAAAGAAGTCAGTTACTCTCTGTGAACCAGTAATCAGAAGCGTAGTAGCTACTAGGGCAAACAGGACGTAAGCCCACATTGCGGTTGCTCCGCTCCCAAAGGTGCCATCATTTTTCGCTGTCTGGCCAAAAGTCATGGCAATTTGGTAAAAGGCAATTTCAAGACCTTGCAGAGCCACCAAAAGTGACGTTGAGAAAATCGCTTGAACTACCTGCTTAGTCTTGTTCCCGCTGTCAAGGTCTACAGCGAAAATGAAGATGCCAAGGATGTTCATCAGCCCCAATTCCAGGAAGCTCTTGATAATTGCGTAGCCCGCAAAGAGGTAGGCAACCGTAATTGCTGCCAGCGTAATAATGGTTGGCCAGAAGTCTATTTGGAATCTTGGGTAACCACCAAAAGCAAAGATGGTAGTCCCAATTCTCCCGATGTCTGGACTTTCAATCTGGG
>SFHY01000033.1 GCA_004556255.1 Lactobacillus delbrueckii | reverse complement strand
CAGGCAGTGGGTGAACTAAAGGTGGTTATGAAGCATGGCCACGAAGCAGCCGAAATCGCGGCTGAAGTCAAGAAGCTGGGGGTTAAGAAGCTCTTAGTTGAAGCAGAATTCGTTTCTGCTTATGAATATGACGCGATCAAATCCCAGCTGCCAGATGTTGACCTGGTGATGGCCGCTGAAATCGTTGAACGGGTTCGCAATGTCAAGGATGACCTGGAACTGTCCACTCTTAAGAAGGCTGTTGAAATTTCAGAAAGAGCCTTTGAAGAAGTTCTGCCAATGCTCAAGCCAGGTGCCAAGGAAAGAGACGTGGGCGCCAAGCTCGACTATCTCTTCAAGCTCTACGGCGGCGATGGCCCGGGCTATGACTCAATCATTGCTTCTGGTCCCCGTTCTTCTTGGGCCCACGGGGTGGCCAGCGACCGCTTGATGCAAGAGCACGAACTGGTCGTAATTGACGCGGCTGCTTCATATAACGGCTATACCGCCGACATTACCAGAACTTACGCTTTGGGCAGCGTGGAAGACGAACTGGAAAAGATCTACAAGATCGTCCTGGAAGCTCAAAAGCGGGGGATTGCCGCCGCTGTTGTAGGGGCAACTGGCAAGGACGTTGACCAGGCAGCTCGGGGCTACATCAATGACGCCGGTTACGGGCAATACTTCGGTCACGGGATTGGCCACGGGATCGGCCTGGAAATCCACGAAATGTGCCAGCCGGAATTTTTGTTCAGCCAGACGACCCTGGAAAACGGGATCGTCCACACGGTTGAACCGGGCATCTACCTTCCGCAAGGCGGGGTCCGGATAGAAGACGACATTCTGGTTAATGGCGACACTCCGGAAGTTTTGTCGACTTTGCCGAAGGACGAACTAATTCACCTGTAAGATTATTTTTATGGTAAAACTTAGTGTTTATTGGTACAATTTAAGATGTAGAAATGGGGGATTTACCAGATGACAATGATTTCTGTTAATGAATTCAAGAACGGCCTCACGATCGAATACAACAACGACCTGTGGCGTATCGTTGAATTCCAGCACGTTAAGCCAGGTAAGGGTAGTGCCTTCGTTCGTTCAAA
Organism: Lactobacillus delbrueckii; assembly: GCA_004556255.1. GTDB lineage: Bacteria > Bacillota > Bacilli > Lactobacillales > Lactobacillaceae > Lactobacillus > Lactobacillus delbrueckii_B. The sequence goes on along the minus strand of SFHY01000033.1, from coordinate 9,350 downwards.
GCTGAAGAGTTTGCGGACTGGCGCCGTTCAAGAATACACTTTCCGTTCAACTGCCAAGGTTGAAACGGCTGACATTCAAACCCGGCAAATGCAATACCTTTACAACGACGGTTCAAGCTATGTCTTCATGGACACGGCAACTTACGAGCAATTGGAAGTGCCGAACGCCCAGATCGACCAGGAAGCCAAGTACCTGAAGGAAAACATGATTGTGAACATTATTTCCCACAATGGTGAAACCTTGGGTCTGGACCTGCCAAACACGGTTGACCTGGAAGTCGTTGAAACCGAACCAGGCATCCGCGGCGATACCTCATCAGGTGGTGGTAAGCCAGCTACGATGGAAACCGGTTTGGTTGTCACTGTGCCATTCTTTATCAATGTTGGTGACGTGCTGACGATCAATACTAGTGACGGTTCATACGTATCACGTTCTAAGTAGTAATTTTCGAGGTGGAAAAATGGCTGATAATTCAACAATCGTTTTAAGCGGCAATGATGAGGGCGATCAAATCAAGATCGACCTGCAGGTACTCGAAGTCATTCTGGGCATTTCAGCTCAGAAGGTCGACGGCGTTGCCGGGATGCGCGGTGGCTTGAAGTCAGGCTTGAGCCGTGTCTTTGGCCGCGAGGATCGGGGCAAGGGAGTTGCCGTCTCAGTTGATGAAGAAGGCGAACTGACGGCTGACGTTTACGTATATCTCAAGTACGGCGTCAACGTGCCAGCTGTTGCGGGCAAGATTCAAGAAGCTCTGAAGCAGCAGCTGACTCAGATGACGGATATGAATTTGAAGTCCATTGATGTTCATGTCGTTGGTCTCGTCTTCCCTGAAGATGAAAAGAACTTTGAAGATGCTGATCAACCATTATTCCCCGATCAAGAAGAAGATAAGTAATGAATCAACACGATAGTCGAAGAATTGCACTGCAAGCCATTTATCTGTACAACCAGGACCCAAGCTTAACGGCCAGCGAATTGGAAAATAATGTCAAGTCCGCTTTGGACTTGGATACTTTGCCGGCCTACAGCCAGGAACTGGTCAGCGGCGTGATCGACAAGCAGGCTGAACTGCGTGACAAGCTTTCCGCCAACTTGAAGCAAGGCTGGCGCTTGGAGCGGCTGAGCAAGACCAGCTTGGCGATTTTGGAAGTAGCCTTGTATGAAATGCTGTACAGCCCGGTTATTGAAGACCGGTCAGCCATCAACGAGGCTTTGAACTTGTGTGACGAGTTTGATGATCCGAAGTCAAAGGCCTTCATCAATGGCATATTGGCAAACTTTGTGCAAGAATAATCTTTAAGCCGGCGTTTCGCCGGCTTTTTTTCTTAAGGAGGCAGTTTTGGGAGAAATTTTAGACGGGAAGAAGCTGGCCTGGGAATTAGGGGAAAAGTTAGGCAGTGAAGTGGCTTCCTTAAAAGAGCATGGGGTCAGTCCTAAGCTCTGCGTCATTAATATTGGCGATGATCCGGCCAGCAAGGTCTATGTCGCCTCCAAGAAGCGGAAGGCTGAGAAGCTGGGCATCAAGCAGGTAGTTTATCAATTGCCGGCTGATGAACGCGAAGAGGATGTCTTAAAGTTGATCGACAGCTTGAACGCGGACCCGGAAGTTTCCAGCTTGATGGTCCAGTTGCCGGTTCCCCCGCAGATCAATGCTGACCGGGTCATTGAAAGGATCGATCCGGAGAAGGACGTTGACTGCCTGACTCCAGCCAATATCGGCCGCCTCTGGCAGGGCAAGCACTTTGTCGAACCAGCTACGGCTGCCGGCATCATTGCCCTTTTGGACCACTACCAAATTGACTTGACTGGCAAGAACGCCGTGATCGTCGGCCGGTCAAACATTGTTGGCAAGCCCCTGGCCGCCTTAATGCTGGAAAGAAACGCTTCAGTTTCAATCCTGCACTCCCGCAGCCGGAACTTGGCTGACTTGACCAAGCAGGCCGACATCCTGGTCTGCGCGGTTGGCAAGGCGGAAATGATCAAGGCGGACATGGTTAAAGAAGGGGCGGTCGTGATTGATGTAGGCATCAACCGGGTGGACGGCCACCTGGTCGGTGACGTTGATTTTGCCCCCGTTAAAGAAAAGGCCAGCTGGATCACGCCTGTGCCTGGCGGGGTTGGCCCTTTGACGGTAGAATTTTTAATGGAAGAAGTCATCAAATTGACGAGGAGACAGCATGGACTCGATTAAGGGGACGGACGAAAAGTACCTGACTGTCAGTGAATTAAATTGGTATGTTAAGCAGAAATTTGACCGGGATCCCTACCTGCGGCAAATTTTTCTCCAAGGGGAATTGTCGAATTTCCGCTTCCGGAGAGGTGGTCACCAGTATTTTTCTTTAAAAGACGACAAGTCTAAAATCAATGTGGTGATGTTCCGCGGAGACTTTGACAAGGTTAAGTTCGAGCCGGAAGAAGGGATGAAGGTCTACGTGACCGGCCGCTTGTCAACTTATGAAGCCCAGGGCAGCTACCAGTTTTATGCCAAAAGCATGGAACCGGCCGGCCTTGGTGCCTTGTATGAACGCTTTAGGCAGCTGCAGGAGAAGCTGGCTAAAGAAGGCCTCTTTGCCCAAGAGCACAAGCGCCCTCTGCCCCTTTTTCCAGATAAGATCGCTGTTGTGACTTCAGCCTCCGGGGCGGTCATCCACGACATCATGGTAACGGCTAACCGCCGCTTCCCGCACGCTGAAATTGACCTTTTTCCAGCCCAGGTGCAAGGGGAAAGCGCAGCTGGCAGCTTGGTTTCTGCTATGCAGCAGATCCAAGCCCGGGCAGATGAATATGACGTGCTCATTATCGGCCGGGGGGGCGGGTCTTTAGAAGACCTGTGGCCTTTTAACGAAGAAGAAGTGGTCCGCCAGGTTTATGCCATGAAGATGCCGGTGATTTCATCAGTTGGTCACGAAACAGATACCACCCTCTGTGACCTGGCAGCTGACTGCCGGGCGGCTACGCCAACGGCAGCCGCTGAAATGGCGACGCCGGCCCTGACCCTGGTCCTGGCTGAAATTGGCCAGCTGCAGACCCGGCTTTTGACCGACATCCGGGCCGTGATCCAGGTCCGGGCCCAGGCCCTGGCCCAGCTGGAGAATTCTTTTATCATGAAAGAGCCCCAGCGCCTCTATGAGCAGAAGATGCAGCAGGTCGACCAATTGTCCCAGCAACTGAGCCGGATGATGGAAGTAATTGTCAAAGACCAGGGTCAAAAGCTCAGCCTTTTGACCCAGCGCCTCCAGCACCAGGCCCCAGACCGGCGGATCAAGCAGCTTAAGCAGGAAAACAGCTACCTGGCCAAGAGCCTGGAACTGGGGATCAAGCGGATCTTGGAACAAAAGCAGGTTGCTTGCCGGCAGGCCGTCCAGCAGCTGGATGACTACAGTCCCTTAAAGACCCTGGCCCGGGGCTACAGCTACACGACTGACGCGAGCGGCAACGTGGTCAAGTCAGTTCAGCAATTGTCGCCAGGCGACCAGGTTCGCCTGCACTTAAAGGACGGCCAGGCCATCGGCCGGATTGAAGAGATTAAGGAAGAAAAAAATGACTGAAAAGAACAATTTTGAAAGCCAGCTCAAGGAGCTGCAGGAAATCGTTGGCCAGCTGGAAAATGGCCAGTTGTCACTGGAAGAATCATTGGCCCAGTTCCAGACTGGGGTTAAGCTGAGCCGGGAATTGAAGAAGGAATTGACCAAGGCGGAAAACACCGTGGCCAAGTTGATCGAGTCTGATGGCAGCGAGAAGGAACTTGATCCAACCGATGCCTCAGCGCCAAAGGAATAAAGCCATGACAACTTTTAAAGAATTTCAAGCTAAGTACACGCCGATCATCAATGATTTTTTAAAGGGGCAACTGCCAAAGGAAAGCGATGATCCCCGTTTTGCCGAAATCATGGCTTATTCAGTCATGGCTGGGGGCAAGCGTCTGCGGCCTTTGCTCTTTTTAGCAACTTTAGATGCCTTGGGCATTGAGATCACCGAAAAAGAAGTCCAGGCAGCCTGCGGGATCGAGCTGATCCATACCTATTCTTTGATCCACGATGATCTGCCGGCCATGGACAATGACGATTACCGGCGGGGGGAATTGACCAGCCACAAGAAGTGGGGCGAAGCTGAAGCTATTTTGGCCGGGGATGCCCTCCAGCCCTTAGGCATCCAGTGGATCGCCCAGGCTGAACATAACTGGAAGCTAGTTGAGATCATCACTGAAGCAGTGGGTCCTAAGGGGATGGTTGCTGGCCAGTACCTGGACATCGACACCACCAACAATGAAGACAGCAGCGAAGAAGTCATTGACCACATGGAATGGCTGAAGACCGGCTGCTTGATTTTGGCCAGCGTTCAGATGGCCACGGCATTAGCTGCTTGCCCTGAACAGCAGGCCCAAAAGTACCTGGCCTTTGCCAAGCACTTTGGCCGCTCTTACCAGCTCTATGACGACCTGGTAGACATCGTTGAAAGCCAGGAAGAAGCGGGCAAGGCGACCCACAAGGACCAGGAAGTGGGCAAGAACAACAGCTTGACCATGCTGGGGGCGGAGGCAACCAGAAATGAACTCAAGCAGCTGATTGAAAAGGGCAAGGCTGACCTGGCTGGGGAAAAGGCAGAAGTTTTGCTGGGCTTTTTGGATTTGTATCAGAAGGTACTGTAATGGCAAGTAAAGAACGCGCGGACGTATTATTGGCCGCCAAGGGAATTTTTAACTCCAGAACTCAGGCCCAAAGAGCCATTATGGCGGGTCTTGTAACGGACCACAACCACCAGCGGATCGATAAGGCCGGGGAGAAGTTTCCCGTTGACGAGGAATTTTTCATTAAAAAGGATAAGCTCAAGTATGTTTCCCGGGGCGGCTTCAAATTGGAAAAGGCGGTCAAGGTCTGGGACATTGACTTAAAAGACAAGGTCTGCCTGGATATCGGGGCTTCAACGGGCGGCTTTACTGACGTGGCCCTGCAAAACGGGGCCAAGCTGGTCTATGCCTTGGACGTGGGCTATAACCAATTGGCCTGGCGGCTCCGGGATGACCCCCGGGTGGTAGTGATGGAGCGGCAAAACTTCCGCTACTCTGTTCCGGCCGACTTTACCGAAGGCCTGCCGGACTTCGCCATGACGGACGTGTCCTTTATTTCCCTGGACTTGATCATGCCGCCAATGTATGAAATCTTGAAAGACCAGGGGGATGCCGTCTGCTTGATCAAGCCCCAGTTTGAGGCAGGTCCGGAAAATGTTGGCAAGCACGGGATCGTCCGAGACCATGCCGTCCACCAGGCAGTGATCGAGCACACCATGGCCAAGGCCCTGGAAATCGGTTTTTCCATTTTGGGCGTTGACTATTCGCCAATCAAGGGCGGCAAGGGGAATATTGAATTTTTGATTCACTTAAAGAAGGACCAGGCAAATCCAGGGCAGAATCTCTGGTCCGGCTCAGTCAGCGAGCTGGTTGACCGGGCTGCCCAGGGTCTGTAGAAAGGATGCTGTGGGACGCTTATGCTAGTGGAATTGGATATCCAGAATTTTGCCATCATTAAGAGTCTGAAAATCAAGTTTCAGCCGCAAATGACAGTCCTGATCGGGGAAACCGGGGCCGGCAAGTCCATCTTGATTGATGCTTTGTCACTGCTTCTGGGCCACCGGGCGCAAAAAGAAATGGTCCGGTCTGGCCAGAGCAAGGCAGTAGTGACCGGACTTTTTACCCTGCAAGACGATGAAATGCGGGAAGTTGAACAGATCGCGGCCGACTACGGCCTGCCGATGGACGGCGATGACTTGATCATCAGCCGGGAGATTTCCAGTAAGGGCCGGAACGTCATCCGGATCAACGGGCAACTGACCACGATTACCGCTTTGGCAAAAATTGGCGAGTACCTGGTCGACATCCATGGCCAAAACGACCAGCAGATGCTGATGGACCAAAGCCGGCAGATTGACCTGGTCGATGAATACGCGGGCAAGGACTTCAAGCCCCTTTTAGGCAAGTACCAGGCTGAATACCAGACCTGGCAAAGCCTTAACCAGCGCCTGGAGCACCTGCGCCGGGACAGCCGGGAACTGGCCCAGCGCCAGGACATCCTCCAGTTCCAGGTCGAAGAGCTGGCCCAGGCGGACTTGACGGATGAGCAGGAAGACCAGAACTTGGAAGATGAGTTCAACAAGCTGAACAATTACCAGAAGATCGCTGAATCCGCCAATTTCATGATCCAGCTTTTTGACGATGACGAGCATGGCTTGACCAGCCTGCTGGGGGATGCCCAGGGAACGGCAGAAGATTTGGCTGACCTGGACAAGGACTTCAAGAACGTGGCCCAGTCCATTACTGACGGGGTGTATTCGCTGAGCGATGCCCGCTCAGAACTGGGCGACATCATGGACAGCTTGGAATTTGATGAAGAACGCTACCAGTACGTGCAAAACCGCCTGGACCTCTTGAACAACTTGAAGAAGAAGTATGGACCAAGCCTGGCAGACGTTTTTGACTTCTATGCAAAAGTCTCCAAGGAGCTCAGCCAGTTTGAAACCGGCGGCCTTGACGAAGAAGAACTGGTCAAGCAAATAGCCGCTGTTGAGGAGAAAATGTCAGTCATGGCGGCTGACCTCCACCAGGCCAGAGAAGCTACCGCCTTGAAACTGGAAGAAGCGATCAAGCATGAACTGGCTGACCTGTACATGGACAAGGCCCGTTTCTCCATCCGCTTTGCCAAGACTGATAATTTCACGGTCAAGGGGACTGATGACCTGGCCTTCTACATCGCGCCAAACCCAGGTGAAGAACTGATGCCGCTGGTCAAAATTGTTTCCGGCGGGGAACAGTCCCGGCTGATCCTGGCCCTAAAGGCTATCTTCTCCCGGGTTGAGCCAGTTGGCACCATGGTCTTTGACGAAATTGACACCGGGGTTTCCGGCCGGGTGGCAGCCGCTATCGGCAAGAAGATGCACGCGATTGCCGGCCAAAAGCAGGTTATCGCCATCACCCACTCTCCGCAGGTAGCGGCCAGCGCCGACCACCGCTTTGCCATCGCCAAGCAGGTTGAAGCCGGCGAGACCTTTACCCAGGTCAAGGAACTTAATGAAGACAGCAGCGTCAAGATGATCGCCCAGATGATGGCTGGGGCTAATGTCAGCGAAGCTGCTGAGCAAAATGCGGCCGACCTGATTGCCAGCCAGCGGAAACAAGATTAGAAAATAATTATTAAAAAATAACTCTCTTGCCAGCAGGCAGGAGAGTTTTTTGCATGATAATGGAAAGAAAACGTAATTTTCACTTTAGCAGCAGGTAAAAATCATTGACAATGGATAATTACTATTTTAATATAAATTTAAGCACACTCACAGAAAATATAATGTATTTCTGGACCAGTGTAAAAATCTGCAAGAAAGAGAGGACGAAAAAATGAGACCGATTAAGAATAAAGCGCCGCTGGCTCTGGCGGCCTTGTTAATGATTATGCTGACGGCTTGCGGCAAATCGAATAGCCAGGCCAACAAGAAGCAGGAATTCTCCTGGTCAACTTCAGCTGAAATTTCGACCATTGACATGTCTAAGGCCAGCGATACCGTCAGCTTTGACCAATTGCGGAACACAATGGAAGGCTTGTACCGGACCGGGAAAAACGGCAAGTTGATGCCGGCCCTGGCCACCAGCAGCACGGTTTCCAAGGACGGCAAGACCTATACCTTTACTTTGCGCAAGTCCAAGTGGAGTGACGGCAGTCCGGTCACGGCCAAGGACTTTGTCTATTCCTGGCGAAGAACAGTCAACCCCAAGACTGCTTCAGAATATGCCTACTTGTTTGAAGGCATTAAGAATGCCACGGCTATTACTGCCGGCAAGAAGCCTTTATCGAGCTTGGGCGTGAAAGCAGATGGCGACTACAAGCTGATCGTGACCCTTGACCGGCGGATTCCATACTTCAAGAATTTGATGGCCTTCGCCCTTTTCTTCCCGCAGTCGGAAAAGGCGGTCAAGAAGTACGGGTCAAACTACGGGACTGCTTCAAAATACATGCTCTACAACGGCCCATATGTCCAGAAGGGCTGGACGGGGTCCAACCTGTCTTGGAAGATGGTCAAGAACAAGTACTACTGGGACAAGAAGAATGTCAAGATCCAGCAGATTGACTGGAGCGTGCAGAAGACGCCGTCAACTGCCTACAACCTCTACCAGTCAAACAAGCTGGACGCCCTCAGCCTGGACTCTTCCCAGACCAAGCAATTGTCTAAGAAGCCTGGCTTCCAGCTGATCAACAATGGTGGGACGGCCTATCTGCAGTACAACCTGCAGAAAGACAAAAACCTGGCTAACCTCAACATCCGCCGGGCCATCTCCATGGCTATTGACCGCTCAGGCCTCTGCAGCACTTTGGGCGGCAACAACCAGCCGGCCAAGACCTTCACGGCCAAGGGCGTGATGTATGTCGGTGACAGTGAATACACCAGCGGCGTTGCCAAGAGTTCAGAAGCTTATAACAAGTACAGCAAGACTGAAGCCAAGAAGCTCTTTAATAAAGGCCTGGCGGAATTAGGCAAGTCATCCATCACGATTTCCATCATGGCTGACGACACTGACTCCGGCAAGAAGACTGTTGAAGCCCTGCAAAGTGAATTGACCCAGACCCTGGGCAAGATCAAGGTCGAAACCACGACCGTGCCGTTTAAGACCCGGATGGCCCGCCGGGAAGCAGGGAAGTTCGATGTCATGGTTTCCACTTGGATCGCCGACTTCAATGACGCTATTTCTTTCCTGGACCTGCTGACCAGCAACAACACCAGAAACTACGGCAAGTGGAGCAATAGTGAATACGACCGCTTGATCGCTGATTCCAAGGTGACTGCTTCCAGCAGCCAGCGGGTAAGCGACCTGCAAAAGGCCGAAGCCATTCTGCTGGAAGATGAAGGGATCACCCCAATCTACTACATCTCAACTGCTTACTTGATCAGACCGGAAATCAAGAATGTCTACAACGACAACCTCGGCGGCTGGCAGTTCAAGTACGCCAGCGTGAAGTAATAATTCCAAACGAGAATAGAACTGCAAAGAGACCGGCTGAGCCGGTCTTTTTGCTTTAAGGCAATTCAACTGTTAAAATGTCATTAATGTCAAGCAGGTAAAAAATCTTGTTGTCGGCATCGCGGAAAACGAAGCGGCTGGGTGAAATCCGCTTGGTGATCTTGCCGACCCGCCAGCTGCCATCATTCAATGTGACCAGGAGATACTGCCTCTGCAAGAAGGCCAGCTGCAATTTAGCTAAGTTAACCGCCAGGCTGTCGCCGCGGAGGGTGAGCCGATCTTCGTCATAAGCAAAGAGATAGTGAAAGGCCTTCTTAAGGGGCTGAGCGGCTTGGCTGGCAAAGTTTT
>SFHY01000209.1 GCA_004556255.1 Lactobacillus delbrueckii | reverse complement strand
ATGGAAAGTACTTTGTTCACTGTTGTTAACCACCTATATACATTTGGTACACTTGCTCAGCCGATTCCCGGTTGTCATAGCCGATTTTAGTCAATACGGCTGCTTCTGCCTGCCGGTCGCTGACTGGCTTGACCCCTAAAATCGTCTCTGCCCATTTTTCTGCTGGCACGGTCAATTCCTGGCGGTGAATCATCCCCGGGAAGTCCATTTCTGAACTGATCGACTGGGAAATCACGCATGGCAGGCCGGTCGTCTGGGCTTCCAAGAGAGTCATCGGCAGACCTTCATATAGTGAAGGCATGACGAAGACATCCATGGCAAAAAGGTAATCCGGAATCTGATCCGTAGCCAGGACCAAAATAACCTGGTCAGTCAAATTCAAGCTGGTAATCTTTTCCCGGATCTCTTTTTCCTTCTCGCCGCTGCCGATCAAGACCAGCTTGGCCTTTGGCTGCTTTTTGAGCAAGGCGGCCAGAATATCAAGCAGGAAAAGCTGGTTCTTCTGGTCGGCCAGGCGGCCAATATTGCCTAAGAGCAGGTCATTTGAACCAACTCCCAGCTGCTTGCGCAAATCTTGCCGGCGGGAGTCGCTGAAAACGTAGCGGTCTTTATCGATCCCGTTATGGATGATTCTCACCCGGCCTTGATCTTGCGGGTTAAACAGCCAGTTGGCCGCCTCTTTTGAGCAGGCTGCCAAATCAGTCGCGTACTTGGCAATCAAGTGCCGCTCAAGCCGGGCCACTCCTGGCAATTTTTGCACCCCGTGGACGGACCGCATGGCATTGTGCGAATGGATGACCACCTTTTTTACGCCGCACTGCCGGGCTACCTTAGCAACGTCATAGCGGCTGAGCAGGTCTGTGTCGATGTGCACCACGTCATAGTGGTGCTCTGTCAAAAAGGCCCGCAGGACTTTTTCCCGGTTGCGGTGGCTGGCTAAAGATGAGCCGCTTTGATAGCGCAAAGGGTAGACCTGGCAGCCCAAGTCTTTAACCGCCTGCACCTTTTCCGGCACGCTTTTGTCTGGATCCAGCAGGACGTAGTCATAAACTACCCGGTCCTTCAGGCTCTTGATCCACTCATATTCTACCGCGCTGACGCCGTCATAGTAGAGCATCCCGCGCACAAATAATACATGCAGCTTTTGACCCATTAATGTTCTCCCAGATCAAATTCAAAGAGCGGGTGCTTCTCCCGCTTGGCCACCGGCGGCGGAGTCATGTAGTCAGGACCATACAGGCGGGTCATGTAGCTTTCGATTCCCTTAGGAATCTTCACCGTCATCCCCTCAAAAGTCCCCGTCTGGCTCTCACACATGTTTTCCCGGGTGTCCATTTCACCAAAGTAGTGCTTGCGGCCGCTTGGAATAGTCACGTACTTTGACTGGTCATTCTTGCAAGCCGAGTAGACCTGGTAGGTCCAGCGGGTTACCGTGTCCAGAGGCAGAAAGGCAAAAAAGCGGCCAATCTTGTATTTCTTGCCAAAAGCTGCCCGGACTTCCGGACTGTCCTGCACTTCTAAGAGCTTTGGCAGGTAGTCGTAAACCTTGCGGCAGCTCAAGAGGTAGCCTACGGCCAGGCACAAGTAGCCATGAAGGTTCCGTAAGAAGGCATTGTTTGGCGTGTTTTCCAAAACGAAAATATCAATGCAGATGCCGCAATGCTCTTTTGGCTCAGCAATATCGCTGAAAGTCCGGTAGACCGTGTCTTTTTTGACAAAGCGGCTGGCGGAATTCCCGTGTCCTTTGGTCAGTTCCGGAGCTAAAAGCCGGTACTTGTCGCCCATTTCCTTGGAAAAAATTTCCTTTAAGCGGTTGAAGTCCCGGCGAGGCATGTTAATGTCGATGTCGTCATCCCAAGGGATAAAGCCCTGGTGCCGGATCGTCCCCAAAACAGAGCCGCCGCTGAGGGTGTAGTTCAGCTGGTACTTGTCACAGACCCGCATCCAGTCCTGCAGCATTTCCAGCAGGGTTGCCTTCAGCTTTTTTAAATCCTCGCCT
>SFHY01000208.1 GCA_004556255.1 Lactobacillus delbrueckii | reverse complement strand
TTTGACATCAACCACCAGCAGAAGATAGTAATCAAAACGGTCAAAAGACCTGGGAAGATTGAGTCCAGCTGCTTTTGCAGGTCCAGGAAGACCTTACCGTTTGAGTTGTACAGCTTCAAAGAGGTAGTAACGTTAACCCATGATGCCAGCACCCCGCCGACAACCATGGCACCAACAGTACCAATTGCCCGGCGGACAGCAGCGCCTTGTTCACCAACCAGGAACTCTACCGCCTTGTCCCCCAGCTGGTAGCCGCGGAAGTAAAGGAAGCGCTGGCCGAAGTAGGCCAAAAGTACCCAAACGATGATGTAGAAGATGGCGCCGACTGGTGAGCCGCCATTGGACATACCTAAAGCGATACCCAGCAGAATTGGAATCAAAGTCCCGTCGATCAAGGAGTCACCGATCCCAGCAATTGGCCCCATCAAACCGGCCCGCATGTCGTTGATCGTTTCACCGTCAATCCCGCGGTCATTTGCCCGGGCTTCTTCCATACTTGCCGTGATACCAACGATCACTGAACCCAGCATTGGGTTGGTGTTGAAGAAGGCCGTGTAAGCGTGGATAGCATTGACCTGGTCTTCATGCTTTGGATAAAGCTTTTTCAGAATTGGCAGCATGGAAGCCATGTAGCCAAAAGTCTGCATGTGTTCTTGGGAGAAACAGGTCAATGCCCCCCAGAACCATAAGTTGAATGACTTGCTTAAAGTCTTTTTGTCCAGTTTCTTAGCGTTGTCCATGATTAGATGTCCTCCTCTTCCTCATCGTCATCATCAATTGAGCCGGCAGCTACCGTAACCCGCTTGCTTTCGACCATTTGTACTTCGTACATGATTGCGGCAAAGAGCAGGGAAACGATCGTAACTGAAACTAGGTTCAAGTGCAGGGATGCACAGAAAGTGAAACCAACCAGGAATGGCACGAAGTCCATTGGCTTGTTAACGATCTGCCGTAGCAAGATAGCGATCCCGACACATGGCAGCATCCCGCCGACCGTAAACAGGGTCTTCATTGGAATCCCGTCCATTGGCAAAGCGTTACGCAAAGCAGTAACAGCTGCTGCCCCAAAGTGCGTCAAAAGCATGGTTGGGATAAAGGAGAACAAAGCGTGGGACAGCCATGGCCAGCCGAAGTTGACTGAGTACAGCTTGTCCAGCTTGCCGTTTTCAACGTCCTTCCAGCCGAATGACTGCCAAACCAAGTTCATCGTCGCAACGGCGTAGTAGAGAACCGTGCCGACCGTACCAACCAGGGTACCGACTGACTTAGCCAAGTTAGCGGCTGAAGTACTCAGCGGGTTCAAGTTTTGCGCGGAAATTGCCACCATGGCCAGAGGAATCCCGATGTAGGAAATTGCCCGGACGTCGGCTGAAACGGTACCACCTGGAGTAACCAAGGCGATGTAAACCAGTTGCATGGCCACCCCGCAGGCAATCCCGAGCTTCAAGTCGCCCAAGATAATCCCGCAGACCAAGCCGCCGACCAAAGGGCGACCAATCGTGTAGTTACCTACTGCTTGCCCTGCCATACATGAGTTGGAACACAAACATGCGAACAAGCCCAAGATGGCAGCCTGGAACCAATTAATTGTCATTTTAAAAATCTCCCTCTTTTTAAAAAGAACTTTTTAGTAACCAAACTTTGACTTAAACTTTGACCATTCACCAATTCTTTGATCTGGCAATAAGGCGAAGTCAACCGTATAGCCTGCCTTTTCGATTGCTTCAAAGGCATCCCCTTCTTCTTGGGTGAAGGACTGGTTGTCACCGAGCTTGATCGCGCCTGGCCGGTCATTGCCTGGACCAACGTTGACTACCTTTACGTCGCTTGGCTTGAAGCCTTCGTCAACCAGGATCTTCTTCATGTCCAGAGGACTCTTGGTAATCAAGAAGTAACGGGTGTCTGATTTCAAGACCTTGTCTTGCACCTTCAAAAAGTGTTCCATCGTCCAGACAAAAGTTTTCTTCCCTTCGGCCGCTGCTTGATAGGCTTCTTTCAAGATCTT
>SFHY01000207.1 GCA_004556255.1 Lactobacillus delbrueckii | reverse complement strand
ACAAAGGCAAACTTGATGTCCTTGTATTCCTTCTTCAAAACTTCCTTGCAGTCAAGAAGTCAGCAAGAACATTGCTTTGATCTTCGAAAAGGACTCAACCAGAACCCGTTGTTCATTCGAAGTTGGTGCTCACGACCAAGGCGCTCACGTAACTTACCTTGGGCCAAGCGGCTCACACTTCGGCCACAAGGAATCAGTTAAGGACACTGCTCGCGTATTGGGCGGCATGTTCGACGGTATCGAATTCCGTGGCTTCTCACAAGAAGCAGCTGAAACTTTGGCTAAGTACTCCGGTGTCCCAGTTTGGAACGGTTTGACTGACGCTGACCACCCAACTCAAGTTCTTGCTGACTTCTTGACTGCTAAGGAAGTTTTGAAGAAGGAATACAAGGACATCAAGTTTGCCTTTGTTGGTGACGGTCACGACAACGTATCCAACGCTTTGATGCTGGGTGCCGCAGTTATGGGCATGGAATACCACGTGGTAACTCCTCCAGAACTGAACCCAAGTGAAGAAACTTTGACAAAGGCTAACGCAATCGCTAAGGAAACTGGCGCCAAGATCGTTGTTTCAAACGATATTAAGGAAGGCGTTAAGGGCATGGACGTAATCTACGGCGACGTTTGGGTATCAATGGGTGAATCCGACGACAAGTGGAAGAAGCGGATCGAATTGCTTTCACCATACCAAATCACCATGGACGTTCTTAAGGCTACTGAAAACCCTCACGTTATCTTCGAACACTGCCTGCCAGCCTTCCACAACTTGGAAACTGAAGTTGGCCGCGAAGTTTACGAAAAGTTCGGTCTGAAGGAACTTGAAGTAACTGACGAAGTCTTCGAAAGCAAGCACTCAGTTGTCTTCCGTGAAGCTGAAAACAGAATGCACACGATCAAGGCTGTCATGGTTGCTACCTTGGGCGACTAGTCGAGAAGAGGTGCTCTTATGTCAAAAGTTGTTGTAGCATTGGGCGGCAACGCCCTTGGCAAGTCACCAGCCGAACAATTGGAATTGGTTAAGAACACAGCTTCCTCACTGATTGGTTTGATCAGCGCCGGCAACGAAGTAGTTATCAGCCACGGCAACGGCCCGCAAGTTGGTCAAATCAACCTGGGCATGAGCTACGCGGCTGAACACGGCCAAAGCGCGGCCTTCCCGTTCCCTGAATGTGGGGCAATGAGCCAGGGCTACATTGGCTATCACCTGCAACAGAGCCTGCAAAATGAACTCCACAAGCGCGGCATGACCAAGGACGTGGCTACGATCGTAACGCAGATCGTTGTTGACCCGGCTGACTCCGCCTTCCAAAACCCAACTAAGCCGATTGGGGCCTTCTACACTAAGGAAGAAGCCGACTCAATCGCCGAAGACAAGGGCTACATCTTCAAGGAAGACGCTGGCCGCGGCTGGCGGCAGGTTGTTCCTTCACCGACTCCAAAGAGAATCGTTGAATTGAACAGCATCAAGACTTTGATTGAAGCAAATGAACTCGTTATCGCCGGTGGTGGCGGCGGGGTGCCTGTAGTTGAGACCGAAGAAGGGCTCAAGGGCGTGCCAGCCGTTATCGACAAGGACCGCTCCAGCGCATTGTTGGCAGACAATGTTGGCGCGGACAAGCTGATCATTTTGACCGCTGTTGACTACGTAGCCATAAACTTCAACAAGCCAGACCAAAAGAACCTGGAAGACATCTCTGTTGAAGAAGCCAAGAAGTACATTGACGAAGGTCAATTCGCGGCCGGCAGCATGCTTCCTAAGGTTCAAGCCTGCATGTCATTCGTTGAAGGCCACCCGGAAAGAGAAGCCATCATTACTTCTCTGTCAGGCTTAGACGCTGCTCTTGCTGGACAGTTGGGGACTGTTATCCACGCATAAGCTCGTCAGCTCATCGACTGGTTTAAATTTTAGTGTAAAAACTTAAACTTCCCACTTACAAAAGTGGGCTTGTACCTTGAAAATTCAATAGTTTAGCCAATAAAAAAGCACAAGGCCTTTGTTCGCTTGATATAATTC
>SFHY01000206.1 GCA_004556255.1 Lactobacillus delbrueckii | reverse complement strand
ATCCGTTGCACGTTGAGGCCCGCGATCTTGCCGGCGTCCTTGGTTGCTTGCCGTTGAGCGTCGTTGAAGTAGGCTGGAACGGTAATAACCGCGTCAGTTACAGGTTCACCAAGGTAGTCTTCTGAGAACTTCTTGATGTATTGCAAAATGAATGCTGAAATTTCCTGCGGGGTGTAAGCCTTGTCGCCAACCTTGACCTTGTAGTCACTTTCGCCCATGTGCCGCTTGATGGAAACGATGGTGTTCGGGTTGGTGATGGCTTGCCGCTTGTCAACTTCACCGACTTGAATTTCGCCGTCCTTGAAGGCAACTACTGAAGGGGTAGTTCTGGCGCCTTCCGGGTTGGTAATAATCTTTGGTTCTTTGCCTTCCAAAACCGCAACTGCTGAGTTGGTGGTACCTAAGTCAATCCCAATAACTTTAGACATTGTCTTTTATCTCCTTTATTTTATTTTTGCTTGTTTATTGCTTTATTTAAAAAATTGCCTTACTGGGCAACGACAACCATGGCCGGCCGCAAGGTCCGGTCCTTGTAGACGTAACCCTTTTGTAGGACCTGAACGACATGGTCTTTTTGATCATCATTTTCAGCCGGTACGCTTTGGACCGCCTGGTGCAATGTCGGATCAAACTTTTCGCCATCAGCCTTGATTTCTTCAATGCCGTTGTCCTTCAAGGCTCTGACCAGGCCTTCCAGGGTCATTTCGATCCCTTTCTTCAGCTGGCTGGAAGCCTCGTCGTCGGCCTTGACCTGGAGGGCTCTTTCCAAGTTGTCCACGCTGGCCAGGATATCCTTGCCCAGTCGCTGGGACTCGTACTTGACCAGGTTGGCTCTTTCCTTGCTGTAGCGGCGCTGGGCGTTTTGAATTTCAGCTTCGCTTCTTAAGTATTTGTCTTCCAGGTCCTTGTTCTTCTGGGTCAAAGCAGCAACTTCAGCCTTGAGCTGGTCCAGTTCTGAATCAGCTGCCTTGTCTTCTTTAACTTCCTCTTTTTTGTCTTCTTTTACGCTGCCCTTGTCAGCTTCAGCTGGCTTGGCTTGCTTTTCCCGGTCTTCTTGCGGCAAATCCTTCTCACTTGGAAATTCTTCTTTGCTCACGACAAACCTCCTTATTTAAATCTGCCATAGTAATCTAACAACTTGCGGGCCAGTTCCTGGCGGAAGTATTCCATCAAGCCGATCATTTCCGAATAAGGCATGTTCCTCGGCCCCAGCAGGGCGATCGTCCCCCGGCCGTAGCGGCCCACGCTGTATTCAGCCGTCACCAGGCTGAAGTCCTTGAGCAGGTCATTTTGCAGCTCACTACCTAAGCGGACATGAACTGGATAATGGCCGGGACTGTCACTCAGATCAATTAACTCATCAGCTAAAGAGCTAGAATTGATCAGCTCATAGAGCGACTTGATGTCTTTTAAATCGCTGTTTTCTGTATTATTGAGCAAGTTCAGCTGACCGTCAACGTACAGTTGCTCGCTTGCCGCATCTTTAATGACGGCTTCCAAAAGCTCCAGAAATTCCGGGGCGTTCTTGCCGACAATATTAGAGCTGGACAGCTGCTCAAAGGTCTGCTTGTTGATTTCGCTTAAATTCTTACCAACCAGCTGATCATTGATCAAGCGGACAGCTTGTTCAATTTCATCCCCTGAGATGTGCCGCGGCAAGGTGTAAAGCTGGTTCTTGACGCTCCCATCACTGGTTACCAGGATAGCCATGACCTGCCGGGGAGCCAGGGGAACGATTCTGAAGCCGGTGATGCTGACATTCTTGGCTTCCGGACCTTCAGCAAAGGCCGTGTAGTCGGTCAAGTCAGACAGAATCTTGGCGGCTTCCTTGACGATCTCGTCCACTTGATTGAACGGCTGGTCAAACTGATAGCCAATTTGATTGTAAATTTCTTCCGGCAGCTGCAGCGGCTGCACCAAATTGTCCAGATAGTAGCGGTAACCCTCAGTCGATGGCACCCGGCCGCTGGAGGAGTGAGTCTTTTCAATCAAGCCATGCTCTTCCAGGACCGCCATCTCATTGCGGATGGTCGCG
>SFHY01000205.1 GCA_004556255.1 Lactobacillus delbrueckii | reverse complement strand
ACCAAATTCTGCAGGCGCAGGGGATGAGCATGGAGGCCCGGATCGTCAAGCCGAAGAAGGACATGACGGTTGCCTCCTTCCTTAAATGGGTCAAGAAAGAATTCCCTAAGGAAAGCATCCAGATGCAGTTTAAGAGCAAGGAAGACAAGAACCAGGTCCTGGTCTGGTCACAAAACCGGGATCTAAACTACTTCCCTGTCTCCAGCGGCCGCTTTTTCAGTGAAGATGACTTTAAGGGGCAGGTCACTATCGCGGCGATCTCCCCATCTTCAGTGGCTTCCCAGATCAAGACCCAGGGCAATACTTACTTGATTGCCAACGGCCAGTACTATTCCGTTGTCGGCAGCCTTAAAGCTGTGCCATACCAGTCCAGCAAGGCCTACTACCTGACGACTGGTGTGGAGCAGGAAACCGGGCAAAGCCGGATAAACCACTTTACCTTGTACGTGGACGCCAGCAGCCAGACGATCGGCAAGATCGCCAGCCACTTGAAGAGTGAGACCTACTGGCCGGACTTCGTCAAGCGGGGCCGACAAAGAAGATTGACGCTGCTCATGCCAGAAGCCCTCTTAATCCTCTTCTTGCTGGGCGTGGGGGTCCTTTTGATGGGGCTTATTGCCTGGCTGACTTGGAAAGAAGCTGATATGAGCCATGTCAAAGGAGACCTTTTGTCCAACCTCCTCTTGAACCGGAGCGGGCGTTTTATTGTCTTTATGGCCCTGGAAGCCTTTGCCTCCTACTTCCTCTTGGTGTGGAAGGCCTACTACGGCAACCGGAGCATTTTAGGCCTGCTTTTGCTGGGGACAGTCGTGGTCGAACTGGCAGTATATGTTGGAATGATGGTTTATATGTACAGAAAGGGGAAACAGGCGGATGATTGAGATCCCAGACCAGTTTAAGGAGAAATTTACGGGTCTGCTCGGCCAGGAAGAAGCCGGCAAGCTGCTTGAGTCTTTACAAGAGCCAAGCAAGAAGGCCTACCGGATCAACACGTTAAAAAAGGGAGCAGTCGCATATTCGCAAGAAGAGGTGGTGCCCGGCATCCCTAACGCTTATTACGGTGAAGTCTCTGGCAAGGACCCGGAATGGACAGCTGGCCTGGTTTACTCGCAAGACCCGGCAGCCATGTTCCCGGCCCAGGCGATTCCGGTTAAACCCGGCGACAAGGTTTTAGACTTGTGCGCGGCTCCCGGCGGGAAAAGCACGGCTTTAGCCCAGAAGCTGCAAGGTGCGGGCTTATTGGTCGCCAATGAAATTTCGCCGTCCCGGGCCAAAATTTTACGGGAAAACCTGGAGCGGTGGGGCGTAGCAAACGCTGTCGTTACCAACTGCGACTCTTTTGCCTTGAGCGCCCGTTTTCCGGGATTTTTTGACGCGATCTTAGTGGACGCACCATGCAGCGGGGAAGGGATGTTCAGAAAGAGCGAGGACGCCATCAAGTACTGGAGCAAGGAGAATGTCGACCTCTGCGCAGACCGGCAAAGGGAAATTTTGACTGAAGCGGTCAAGATGCTGAAGCCGGGCGGGTATTTGCTCTATTCGACCTGCACCTTTTCACCAGAAGAAGACGAGGAAATCGTCAGCTGGCTGCTGGATGAATATGGCTTTAAGCTTTTGCCAATTGCGGCAGAGAAAGCCGCGCCAGGCCGGCCGGAATGGGGCAACGGGGATGCTAGTTTAGCAAACTGTGCCCGTTTTTGGCCACAGGACGGTGTTGGTGAAGGGCAGTTTGTCGCCAGCCTGCAAAAGGCAGCTGGCGAAGAAAGCTTTGCAGCTGAAGCAGGAGAAGTTTTTTCTCCGGTCAGAAAAAACGAGGACAAGAAGAAAAAGGGCAAAAGCAAGAATAAAGGGAATAGAAGCAGCCTGGAGCGGCCAAGCAAGGAAGAGTACGGCTATATCAGTGAAGCTATTTCTGGCTTTAATTGGCCGGAAAGTCTGGCTTCCTGGCCAAGCCAGATGCTGAAGAGCCAGGATCATGTCTTTGTCCCGGCCCTTGAACCTGAACAATTGAAAGGGATCAAGGTCCTTAACAACGGTCTGGAACTGGGGATTTTGAAG
>SFHY01000204.1 GCA_004556255.1 Lactobacillus delbrueckii | reverse complement strand
GTCCCATCTAAAAAGAGGTAGGTGGCCTGGACGATCAAACTGACGTTGAACCAGTAATGCTGACGGTTGTGGCGCTTGATCTGCAGTGATGAGCGTAATAACAATAATATCATAATTACGCAGAAATACTCTGAGACAGCGTAGGCAAATGCTCTAGTAAGTTGCATGGATTTCTCCCTATAAAATACGACATGTTCCTTAATTAATATAATAACTCATTTACCGTGACAATAGGGCTTAGCGGATTAAAAAAAGATTGATTAAAAATTTAGATGTTAGCGCTTTTAATTCATGTGGGAGTATGTTATATTTTTAACTTGGAATGGATGCCCGCAATTATTCATAACATAAGGGTTATCCACAGTTAAGTAGGTTGTTTTGAATACAGGGAAAGGCAAAATGGAAGAAGTTGAAGCGGTACTTGAGCGCCTGCTGGCAGGCCGGGTCTGGTCAGCCAGTTTGGGCCGGGAGCTGGAGAGCAAGAGAATCTGTTTGAGCGATTTGCTCTTGGACAAGCAAAGAAAGAATGTGATCAAGCTAGCTGACGTCCCTT
Source organism: Lactobacillus delbrueckii (assembly GCA_004556255.1). Classification (GTDB taxonomy): domain Bacteria; phylum Bacillota; class Bacilli; order Lactobacillales; family Lactobacillaceae; genus Lactobacillus; species Lactobacillus delbrueckii_B. The sequence continues at coordinate 1,507 of SFHY01000204.1, read as the reverse complement.
TAATCCGCCAGGCCCTGGACGAACTGCAAAAGAATTTCCAGGAAGAAGTCAAACGGGTCTTGCTGACTGAGCCGGAGCTGGCTTCTGATGCTGACCGATTAGCCTGGCTGCTCCTGCAGCTTTTTGCCAAGAAAAGGAAGCGGGTCCGGGACTTGACGGCTGACCAACTGGCTCTCCTGCAGACTGAAGAGGCTAAGAAATACGTCCTTTTTCACGGGCCGCGGGTCTATTTCCGCAACAACGCCTGCTTTTTGACCAATACTTTTCCGGCAGAACTGGTCCACATCAACGACCTTGCCGGGCTTAAAGGACAGCCGGCAGCTTTTTCTGCCTTGTTGCAGGGAGAAGAAGTGGATGGGGAAGAACTCAAGAGCTGGCTTGACCTCTTCGGTCCCTTGTATGAAGAGAAATATTTCGGCAAACACTACGGACCAGGCGTGGAACTGGCGGGGTTTCAAATCTCTAGCGGGAAAAGAGATCCCCGGATCTACTATGTCCTGCGCTACCTGCTCAAGGATAAAGAGCCAGAAGCAAGATCGAAAAATTCGGCCGCGCTTCCTTTAAAGACGATCCTAAGGCGGAATTTGGTCTGCCACGAGGCCTTCAAATGATGACGGTTTACAGCCGGGAGTACTACCGGGCAGGATTAGCCGAAGGAAAAATCAAGGCCAAAAAGCTGGACAAGTACCGGCTGGGACCGGACTTTATTCTGGCTTATGACCTAGGGCCAGCTGCTTCTTACCGGACCTTGCTAGTCGACCGGAAGCAGGGGGAGATCGTCTTAAAAGCCACGACCAAGACCCTACTGGCCCACTTCGTCAACGAGGACCTGCCCGGCGGCTACCCCCTGCAGGACAAGCTTTACAAGCTCCTGGGGATCCGGGAGCAGCACGTGATTTCGGCGGGGCATGGGGCAATTTTTTCCCCGGAATCCTTCCACGCCGGCCTGGTGGACCTGGTGGCCCTGCAGTGGATGCGGGGGATGGAAGCCTGCCAGGGAGGGATGCTCATGACCGACTCGGCCGGGGTCAACCGCTATTTCTTTCAGCTGCAGCGCGGTTATGCCAATGCCAGCCGGCAAGTGGAAGAAGCGGTTGAGCACAACGCCCTTTATTGCAGCCTTTTTCATGGCCTGGCTGGGCAGGTGGGTTGCCCGGTTTGTAGACAGGATGACTGGAACCTGCTCTACGGCCCCAGCTACCAGCAGGCAGTTGAGGCCGACCTGGCTGGCCGGGTCCCCTCTTTAAGGCAGCTTTTAGCTGAGATCAAGGCAGAGGAGAAAGCAGCCTTAAAGCAGATCCTGCTGGATGAACTCGGCCTGCCTCTTTTGCCAGATGATTTAGACTATGCCTTAAAGCAGGCTGAGAAAAAGCTCTTGTTCAGAATATAACGAAAAGCCCCCGCGGTCGCGCAATGTCATTAAGTTAAGACATTGACTTTGAACGGGGAACCGTTTTGAGACACTCATCTAAGTTAGATGGGTGTCTTTTCTGTTTTTTGGGCATGA
>SFHY01000203.1 GCA_004556255.1 Lactobacillus delbrueckii | reverse complement strand
TGACACGGTCTTCTTCAGCCTTGATCCGGTCAAAGAAGCTGAGATCATTTTAGCTCCTGGCCTTGTCTACCGTTGCCAGGGCGGGCAGTGGAGTAATGAAGTCTACTGGCCTTCCAGCCGGCAGAGACAGCTTTTGGCCAATTTCATGCATGAATTTGACCGCTTGAGCCGGCAGGCCTTTAAGCAGGGGCGGGCTCTAAAAGAAAAAGAGCTGCCGCCGGCTTTTAAGCAGGCAATTGTGCAAGGGATTGCTGACTACCAGGAAACTCTGGCTGAAAGAGCCCGGCCGAAGGTTAAAATCAACATGGCCAGTCTGGACCAAATCCGGGCTGACGCGGCTGAAACCAAGGAAAGCCTGCTGACTGAAGAAGAACGGCAGCTGGAAGCCGAAGAAGCTGAAAGAACAGAGAAAAATTCTATCGAGAGAAGTAAGCAAGTACCTGAGTCTTCTGATGCAGAGGAAAAGATGGCAAAGGCCATCGATGAATCAGCTGCTAGTGACCTGGGCTTAGACGAGAATGAAGAGCAGCTGCTTTCGGCCCTTTTTTTCGGCCAGCCCTACCAGGACTTTTTACGCCAGCGGCACCTGCTCTTAAGCGTGGTCGTGGACCAGATCAATGAGAAAATTTTTGACGAAATCGGCGATGCCGTAATCGACTGCGACGGCCAAAAGGCGGAAATCGTGGAAGATTACCGGAGCGACCTTGCCGACTTATTAGGAATTGAGGAGAAATAGTGGAGCAAAAGAAACGGATTCCCAAGCGGATTGCCCAAACGGTTATCAGTTCACTTAAAGGCGGGGTAGTACCCCGGATCGGCCTGCCATATATCACGGTGGGCCGGAAGGCGGAAATCGCGGCCCTTTTACATGACGTCGACTTAGTCAAAGAAGGCGGGGCCTCTTTCCGCTTTGTTGTGGGCCGGTACGGGTCAGGCAAGAGTTTTTTGCTGCAGACCATCCGCAACTACGTGATGGACCGGAACTTTATCGTTTTAGACGCTGATCTGTCCCCGGAACGCCGCCTGCAGGGCAGCAAGGGCCAAGGCCTGGCCACCTACCGGGAACTGATTCAGAACCTGGCCACCAAGACCCGGCCGGAAGGCGGGGCCTTAACTTTAGTCCTGGACCGCTGGATCAACAATGTCCAAACGGCAGTAGCCAGCGAGATTCCTTTTGATGACCCCGGCTTTCAGACAGCCGTTGACCAAAAGATCGTCAGCCAGATTTCTTCTTTGAGCGAAATGGTACATGGCTATGACTTTGCCCAGCTTTTAGAGCGCTACTACCATGCCTACCTGGCCGGTGATGAAGACACCAAGGGTAAGGTGGTTAAATGGTTCAGAGGGGAATACCGGCTGAAAACAGAAGCCAAGCAGGACCTGGGCGTCAACATCATTATTTCTGACGAAGACTGGTACGAGTACTTGAAGCTTTTTGCCGTATTCTTCCGCCAGGCCGGCTACAGCGGCATGTTTATCATGGTCGATGAATTAGTCAACCTCTACAAGATTCCTAACGCCATCTCCCGCCAGTACAACTATGAAAAGCTGCTCAGCATGTATAATGACGCCATGCAGGGCAAGGCCAAGTACCTGGGCATTATTATGGGGTCAACGCCGCAAGCGATCGAAGACCGGCGGCGGGGCGTCTACTCTTATGAAGCCCTTAGGTCCCGCCTGGCTGAAGGCAAGTTTGCCAAAGAAGGGCAGCGGGACCTGTATGCACCAGTTATCCACCTGGAACCCTTGACGGCGGAAGAGATGCTGGTTTTAACTGAGAAACTGGCCGACATGCATGCCAGCCTTTATGGCTATGAGCGGACGATCAGCGAAAAGGACCTGGCTGACTTTATCAAGATTGAATACGCCAGAGTCGGTACGAGCAGCATGATCACCCCAAGAGAAATCATCCGGGACTTTATCGAGCTCTTGGACATTGTCTTGCAAAATCCTGGCCAGACCGTACAGAGTCTTTTAACAGACGGGGGCTTTGCCTACACTGAGCCAGATGCCGTGTCTGATGAAAAGACCAGCGACTTTGCGGAATTTACGATTTAAGTTTTAATTAGGGAAGT
>SFHY01000032.1 GCA_004556255.1 Lactobacillus delbrueckii | reverse complement strand
TTTCAAAAATTAAGCAAAAAAAACACTCATCAAACTTAGATGAGTGTCCTAAGACGTTCCCCGTTCAAAGTCAATGTCTTAACTTAATGACATTGCGCGGTCGCGGGGGCTTTGCTTTGTTTCTTTATAATAATTCAGGCCAACTGCCGGCGGAGTTTCTCCAGGGCCTGCTTCTTAATCCGGCTGGCCGTCCGGTAGGGAATATTCATTAAGTTGGCCGTTTCCTTGAGGCTGCGGCCAGCCAGGAGGTTCTGGCCCAAAAGCAGCTTTTCACTAGTCGACAGCTTCTTCCAGGCTTCCTTAAGAAGCAGATTGTGCTGGTCGGCCTGGCCGACAAAGGCGGCAGCCAGCAGGGGCTCGTCGTGGTCTCTTTGCCGCTTTTTCTGCCGGAGCAGGTCAAGGATCCGCCAGTAGACCTTGCGGAAGGCCAGCTTGTCAGCTTCTTCTTGCGGCTGGTCAGCCATTTCTTGCAGGCATTGGGCATAGACGATCAGGCCTTCTTGAAAAAGGTCCTCGTAATCGGCACACTTCCGGTAGACATGGGCCGTTTTTAAGGCTCCGGCGACTAATTTCCGCCTTTCCCAGGCTTGGTCCATTGCTTGATTGATTTGCATGTTCATTTTTTCGCACTCCTTAATTTTTTCTTGCTCGGCGCCTTGCAAGTATTAGCTTAAGGGCTTTGCCAAAGGAGTGCTGACCAGGAGCAAGGAGACAGCAAGCCCGTTTTTTCGCGCTTTACACTTTGAAGAAAATGTAAGAACGGCTGTTTAAGGGCAGATTTAGGGAGTCAATCAAGGTAAAAAATAAAAGTTTTCCTAGGAGAAAAGCAAGAAAGTCGTCATAGATCATTCATACTTCCCCCGTATCATTTAATCAATAGATCAAGAGATCTTGATCTATTGATTCCATACTTTTTTATTCTTTCCAAGACAAGCAAATTACGCGGCCTCCGGGCCGCATCTATATCTATTTTTTTACGCGAAAAAGCGCTGGACGTCGCGGTCCAGCGCTTTTTTCTTTTATGTTTACTTCGTAGTCTTCTTTACGTTCTTCTTAGTGCTCTTTTTAGTTGACTTCTTTGAAGCCTTCTTGGTGCTCTTCTTAGTTGACTTCTTTGAAGCCTTCTTGGTGCTCTTCTTAGTTGACTTCTTTGAAGCCTTCTTGGCGCTCTTCTTAGTTGACTTCTTTGAAGCCTTCTTAGTGCTCTTTTTAGTTGACTTCTTTGAAGCCTTCTTAGTGCTCTTTTTAGCTGACTTCTTTGAAGCCTTCTTAGTGCTCTTTTTAGTTAACTTCTTTGAAGCCTTCTTGGTGCTCTTCTTAGTTGACTTCTTTGAAGCCTTCTTAGTGCTCTTCGTAGTTGACTTCTTTGAAGCCTTCTTGGTGCTCTTTTTAGTTGACTTCTTTGAAGCCTTCTTGGTGCTCTTTTTAGTTGACTTCTTTGAAGCCTTTTTGGTGCTCTTCTTAGTTGACTTCTTTGAAGCCTTCTTAGTGCTCTTCTTAGTTGACTTCTTTGAAGCCTTCTTGGTGCTCTTCTTAGTTGACTTCTTTGAAGCCTTCTTAGTGCTCTTCTTGGTAGTTTTCTTGCTAGTGGCTTTCTTAGTGTCGGTAGTCTTCTTAGTGTCAGTGGCGGTCTTCGCACTGGTGTCTGGAGTCAAGCTGCCCAAAACCAGAACGGCTGAAACGGCAGAACCCGCGTGGGCGCTAACTTCGAAGCTGATTTCGCCCTTGCCTTCTTTGTAGGCGCCACCGGCAAAAGTGTAGGTTGCAGTCTTGTCGGCGTTGTTAGTGCGAGTGCCGGCTACGCCGTTCATAGTAACCTTGTCCAAAACAGCCGCGCCAGCTGCGGAAACAGTCAGCTTTACAGCGCTAACCTTACCGCCGGTAACAGTTACGCTAACGTTTTTGCCTAGGTATGAGCCAGCCATTGAAGTCTTAGTGGTGTCGCTGGCGTTCAGGTATTGAGCGCTGGCTGTGTAGGCGCCGTCCGTAGCATCAAAAACGATGTCGGCGCTGTTGGTCATCTGGCCCATTGGAGTGGCAACCACGAAGCTTACCGTGCCTTGACCAGCCTTGTAGGCCTTGGCAAAAGCAAAAGTTACTGAGCCGTCAGAGTTAGTCGTGCTTATGCCAGCCACGCCGTTGATGGTCATGGACTTGATCATGGCTGCTGATTCCTTAGAAACAGTGAGAGACAAGGTATCGCCGGAAACAGTGGCTGAGCTTGGCAAAAAGCGGCTGGCTGATGAGGCGTCAGTAGTGCCAGTCTTGTACAGCTTAAAGCCAACAGTGGCTGACTTAACGGTTTGAGTTTGGGTCGTTGCCGCAAAGGCTGATGCAGCTGGTGCTAGCGGTGCGGCCAGGCCCAAAGCAAGTGATAATGAGGCAAGAATAGTTGCAGTTTTTTTCATTTCTTTTTTCTCTCTTCAATCAAAATTTAAATATTCCTGTATTCGCCATCATTATCTAATAAGCTGTGAAATATGTCAATAAAGAATTTAGAAATATCTAGTTGATATACTTTGATCAATGAAGACTATTGAATTACGACGGCTAAGTCCTTATAATTGTAGTATTGATAAGCGGTTACATGATGGACGGAGAGCAATGAAGAAAAAATGGTGCGTGGTTATCCTGAGCTTTTTAGCAGGGATGCTCCTTTTGCAAACACAAACAGTTAAGGCTGACGACTATACCGTCGACATGACCCTGCTCAAGACGGGCACGGCGGACAAGTCGGCAGCCAGCAGCTTTATCAAGCAGGCTACAATCACGGTCAATGATGACCAGGTGACCCAGGTGGCGGTGCACGTTAATTCTGACAGCCAGGCAGCCAAGGCTTTTTTGGCCATGGCGCAGGCTACGACTAGCCAGGTCGTCAAGAGCGTCAGCTTGCAGGGGGTCAAGGGGCAGAAGGCCAACGCGTCTAAGGATGGCAATAGTTTTGACCTCCTTTTTGACAAAAAGACCTATCTGTTAAAAGCCAATTTGGGTGTCTTGACGGTCGATTTGGCGATGAATGGGTCGGTTTTCAGTGAAAAAGCCGACTACTACTTCGCACCTTGGCAGGAGGGCGTGAAGAAAACGGGGACCAGCCGGACCGAAAACAATCAGTCAGCTTCTAGTTCTTCAGCGGCTAAAAAGCCGCAGTCAGCTAGTCAATCTAGTCAAAAAACTGCTGCTAAAAAGCAAGTGGCTAAACCAGCTAAAAAGCAAAAGGCGACCACGCCTAACTCCTTGTCCTATCGGGTGTATAAGAGCGACCGTTCCGGCCTCTCCATCGCTGATGGCTACTACACCCACCAAGCGGCCGTTGCGAAAAAGGGCAGCCGCTATCTAGTGACCATGACCGTCAAGGTTAAGTCCGAGCTCGCAACTTTTACCCCCGTCAACATGAACGGGCAGGCCGTGGTGAATCAGCGTCACTACCAGCAAGGCGGCTACGATTACTGGCAGTACGGCTTTTACATGGATAATTTGGCTAAAAAGCAGCTGTCAGGGCAGATCAAGATGAGCGTGCCGATCGCCAACATCAGCAACCAGCTCTTTAACGTGATCTTCAGTTTTTCTGCTGGCCAAGTGGCAAGCAGTAGTTCTACCCCTGCTGCTTCAGTACCAGCTGCAGCCACTAGCGAAAGTTCTGCTGAAACCGCGGATGCTAGCCAAGTGGAAACTAGTGATCCAGTAACTAGCGATGCAGAGCTAACAAGTTCATCATCGTTCGCATCATCCAGCCCCGCTGAAGTCAGCCAAATATCCAAGACGGCCCAGGCGCTAAAAGAGGCTAAGGCTGGCGTTCGCCAGGTTAAGGCGACTCCGGCCGGCACCTTGGTTCAGCAAGAATTAGCGGAATATCCTTACTTGCCCCTGATTAGCCTGTTGCTTTTGGCCAACCTTGGAGGGTTAGGAATTCTCGTTTTTTACCTCTACAAGAGAAAGATTAAAAAACATGACTAACAAAAAATGGCAAATCGTCTGGCTGCTCCCCTTGATCTGGCTGAGCCTTTTTTCAGGAGAAAAAGTGGGCGCCCAATCAGTCAACTACCAGACTTATAAATACGGCACTAGCGAAAACTCGATGGCCTCGGGCTACTATGCCCGGCCGGCGGAGGTGACCGTGCAAAATGGCCAGTACCTGGTCACCATGACGATCAAGACCAAGAAGGCCCTGACCGCTTGGCCAGTCACCGTCTTGTCGGTGGCAGGGCAGTCGCCGTCCAACGTGAAAAAGACCAAGGACAGCAATTTTTACTACTACTCCTATAGTTTCTACAGCCAGGATTTGTCCAAGGCTGTGTCCTCCAAGATCAAGATTGACGTGCCCGGCACTTACCAGGCCACCCACCAAATTAGTTTCAAGTTTGATCAAGCTTCCTTGCCGAGTTTGAAAAAGGCTTCTGCGTCTCAAAAAACTGCTAGTCAAAACTCAACCAGCAAAGAAAAGACCAGTCAGGCTAGTCAAACTAACAATTCTAGTTCTGACGCTGCCGTAGCCAAGCAGGTGCTAGATCTGGAAAAAGAGGTCAAGGCCAAGGAAAAGAAGCTGGACAAAAAAGAAGATACCTTAGCCGCCCGGGCCCAGTCCCTGAACCAGCGCAGTCAAGCCGTAAATGCGGCTAGTCAGCGCAACTTCTTTTTCCTCCTTTTTGGCGGCATCCTGGTCTTAAGCCTGTTTGTTTTGGATATCTTGGGCTTGATTTATTTAATGCGGAAAAGTAAGCAGCAGAAAGAACAGTAATCATGAAAAAAAGTCAAAAAATCATTCTCGCCTTTTTAGGCTTAATCCTGGTTGTGGCTGCCAGCGGCCTGGTTGCCAAAAAATATGTCGACCAAAAAGCGGCCAAGCAGGAGCGAGTCGTCGTGACCAGTAATGCCCTGGCTGAAATTTTTGCCAAGCTGGACATCAACTTGGTCGGCGTGCCGAAAACCAAGGCGGCCTTGCCTAAGCGCTACCAAAACGTAGCCAAGGTGGGCAGCCCCATGGCGCCGAGTCTAGAAAAAATCGCTGAGCTGAACCCTAGTCAGGTTTATGCCGTATCTACTTTGAAGAGTAAGTACAGCGACGCCTTTAAAAAGCAGGCCATTCCAGTGACTTTTTTGAAATTGGACTCAGTTGGCCAGTTAGAAGCCAGTGTTAAGAGCCTGGGAAATAAGTACCAGAAGCAAAAAGAGGCCAATCGCTTCGTTCAGGAAATTGAGTCGGCCAAGTCTTATGCCAAAAAGCGGCAGACTAAAAAGAAGCCAAAAGTCCTGATCTTGATGGGGGTGCCGGGCTCTGGCTACATGATCATGACCGACAAGTCCTATATCGGCAGCTTGGTGACCTTGGCGGGCGGAGAGAACATCTATAAGTCCTCTAAGGCTTACCTGACCCCAAGCAACGACTCCCTGGCCCAGCAGAATCCGGATGTGATTTTGCGACTAGAGCACGCCTTGCCAAGCGTGACCCTGCCGCAATTCAAGATGGAATTTAAGCAGAATGCCTTCTGGTCCAAGATGGACGCTGTTAAGAATAAGCGGGTTTATGATCTGCAGCAGCCAGTCTTTAATGCCTCGGCGAATGTCAACGCGGCCAAGGCTTTACGCCAGGTCAGCCAGTGGTTATTTCCCGGGAAATAATGATGAAAAATAAAGATTTTTGGCCTTATTTAGCCTTATTAGTCACGATTTTCCTGACCAGTCTGGCAGCCCTCTTTTTGAACTTAGGGACTAGCGCCTCTTTGGTTGTCGTCAACCTCCGTCTGCCTCGGCTCTTGGCGGCCCTCATTGGTGGTGCGGCTGTTGGGGTTAGCGGCCTGCTTTTACAGGCGGCTCTCCGCAATGTGGTGGCTGACCCGGGCATCATTGGGGTGTCAGCTTCGGCCAACTTTTTTGCCCTGGCCTTTGGGATATTATTTCCCAGCTTCTATTTGGGCAAGATCATTGCTGCCTTTGTCGGTGGCGGTTTAACCATTGTTTTGTTATTTTATTTTTCGCAAAAGATCTCTCCTGACCGGCTAATTTTGGCGGGCCTGGGCTTGAACGCGGCCTTTAGCGCCTTGGAAGAAGTGATGGGGCAAAATGGGATGAGCCTGGCCACCAGCAACTGGACCAGCAGTCTAACATTAGTCTTCTTGGCAGTACCGCTTTTGGCATCGGCAACCATTTTGGCGCCAAGTTTGACCTACTTGAAATTCAGCGACAGTAAATTGCAGTCCTGGGGGCTGGAGGCGGGGAAGCTCCGCTTAGGCATTTTAGCCATTGCGGCCTTTTTGGCAGCAGCGGCGACAGCTAGTCTGGGCCCGGTGTCCTTTTTAGGCATCTTAGCTCCGCAACTAGCCCGCTTGCTGGATTCCAAGGGGAAAAATCAACTGCCCCTGACTCTGCTGGCCGGCAGCGCCATTTTAGCCGCAGCCGATACAATCGGTCGTCTGGCCTTGGACGACCTGTCTGCGACTTTACTACTGGCCATTGTGGGTGGCCCAGTCTTAATCTACCTGCTGATTAGGGAGGGAAAAGCATGATTACAGCTGATAAGGTTACTTTTTCATACAAAAAACGCCCCGTCTTAAACGAGGCGTCCTTTGAAATTCCGGAAGGGCAGATTACGGCCATTGTCGGCGAAAATGGTTCGGGCAAGTCGACCTTGTTGAAACTGCTAGCCCGGCAGCTAAAACCGCAGAGTGGTCAGCTTCTTCTAGATGGCAAGGACTATCAGGCTTTTTCACCTAAAGATTTTGCCCAAAAAGTGGCCCTGATGGAGCAGGAAAGTCAGCTCTATGGGGACCTAACCGTGGAAGAGGTTGTGGCGGCAGGCCGTTTGCCTTATTATTCGATTTTTAACAACCAGTTGGATCAGACGGTAGAACAAGTGCTGGATAAGCTTGGCTTAACCGACCTGCGGGAGCGGCCGATGGCGGCCCTGTCCGGCGGGCAGAAGCAGCGGGTCTGGCTGGCCTGTGCCCTAGCTCAAGAGCCGCAAGTACTGCTATTAGATGAACCAACCAACAACATGGACTTACGTTTTCAGGAAGAATTTTTTACTTTAGTAAAAAAACTTAACCAGGAGCAGGGCCTGACCATCTGCCTGGTGATCCATGATCTGCGTTTGGCCCAAAGGCTGGCCGACCAGGTCCTGCTGGTGAGAGGCGGCCAGGTTCGGACAGGAGAACTTACGCCAGAAACTATTGAAGCTGTGTTTGGGGTTCGATTCCCCCGAATTTTGTAGGTTGAGGCCTTTTTAGGCTATCGATTCCCCAAAATTTCGTAAAAAGGCTCTGGCTACGTCGTCAGGGGGCACGCCATCGAAGGCAAAAAGAAAAGCGCTGGAAGAAATTCAGCGCTTTTTCTATTAAAGATGCAGCTTTAAGTAGTACTTAACAATGGCTGCAGCCAGTACGGCACCGGCAAATGGAGCGGTACCTGGCACGATCAAGCCGTATTGCCAGTCGTTGTTGGCCTTGTTCTTGATTGGCAGGATTTGGTAAGCCAGACGAGGGCCCAAGTCCCGGGCTTGGTTCATGGCGAAGCCAGTAGTACCGCCCAGGCCCATACCGATTGCCCATACCAAGAGACCCACAAGGAGTGGAGTGAAGCCGAACTTTTCGTAGTTGGCAACGATAGCCAAGATACCAGTCAAGAAGATGGTAGTGGCGATCATTTCGACCATCCAGTTCCGTGGCAGGTTACGCAGGTTAGGGTTGGTGGAGAAGATGTTTCGGGTAGCCACGCCGTCGATGGTGTCTTCAGAAGCCTTGAAGTGGTCAGCATACATGAAGTAAGCCAGAAGAGCCCCGGCAAAGGCACCGGCGAATTCAGCCAAAGTGTAAGGGATGAAGCTGGACCATGGGATGATCCCCAGGATAGCCTGGCAGAGAGCCATGGCTGGGTTCATGCAGACGCCGCCGAAGATGAAGAGGCAGGCGGTAATCCCGAATGACCAGGTCGTAATGGCGAAAATATGGCCTGAGCCGTGGTACTTGGTCTTGTTCAAAACGTCATCGCAGTGCACGCCAACACCGAAAAGAATCATGAGCCCGGTAGACAGGAACTCATTTAACAAGTTGTGCATCAAAATCCTATTCTCCTTGCAGTAGATAATTTTTAAGGTACATAACAGCTAATAATTATATACCTATAGCCAGCAAAAAGATATAGGGAATCGTGATTTTTTGAGCATGAATGCGCTTTTATCGCCAGATTTAACAAACTTTCTAGGAAAAAGTAAGTGAATCGTTCACAAATCTAGCAAAGTGACCGGCAATTCCTGTTTATGGCCGCTGGGGAAATAGCCCTGGCGCAGGCGCTGGTCGAGCAACTGGCAGGTTAGGGCCGCCAGGTCCTTAATCGGCTGCTTAACAGTTAGTAGGTCCGGGAAAAAATTGCGGACAAAATTGGAGCCGTCAAAACCTGTTACCAGAGGCTGGTAGTTCAGCTGGTGGACCCGCTGCTTGACCAGCAAGGCGGTGATATCATCGCTGCAGCAGATTGCGTCGTATTTTTGTCCGGTCAGCAACTTGGCCAGCTGGACCTGCTTAAAGAGGTTGCCCGCGGTAAAGTCCAGGTAGGCCGTGGAAAACTTGGTCTGCCGCTTTTGGAAGCAATCCATCATGCCCCGCAGGCGCTCATTAATGGGGGAGAGGTCTTGCTGGCTGCCGCAGAGGATCAGAATTTCCTTGGCTCCCCGCTTAAGGACGGTTTGGGCAATCAAGTGCCCGCCGCCATAATTGTCACAGCTGACCAGGGGTATTTCCCGGGAAATAGGCCGGTCAAAGGAGACAGTAGGCAGCTGCCTGGTCAAGGACAGGGGGGTTTCCGGCAGGCTGGTGATCAAGCCGCTAAATTTATTGCTTTTTAAACTGGCCAGGAAGTTGTCATCTTGACCAACATGCAGCTGGCAGTCATAGCTTAGCTGCGCCAGATTGCCCTGGACGGCTTCGTAAAATTCAGCATAGAGCGGGTTGGTAACCGTGGGCAGGAGGACCAGGACGGTTTTGGAGCCGGCTTTATTTGGCTTGTAGTGCAGGGCCTTGGCCGCCTGGGCGATTTTAAGTTGGTTTTGGGGACTGACGGTTTGCTGGTTGAAGTAGCGGGAAACGGTGGGCACGGAAACGCCCGCCAGCTTGGCGATTTCGGTAAAGGTGACTTTCATGCATCCTCTTTTCTAATAAAACTGAAAGAAATAATTGTTTTGATACCAGATATTATAAGGCTTTCGCTAGACTTTTTCTGCAAAAAAACAGGGGGGAATTCCAAGTCCGGCCAGGACTTTGTAAACTGGAGACAGCAAGAGAATAAAGCGCTTTAATAAAAACAAGAGAGGTTTAAAAATGAAATTGCAAAACAAAGCTATGTTGATTACTTACCCGGACAGTCTTGGCCATAACTTGAAGGACCTGTCCCAGGTGATGGACCGCTACTTCTCCAAGGCGATCGGCGGAATTCACCTCCTGCCTTTCTTCCCGTCTCATGGAGACCGGGGCTTCTCACCGATGACTTATGAAAAGGTCGCTCCGGAATTCGGCACTTGGTCTGATGTAGAAAAGCTGGGTGAACAATACTATTTGATGTTTGATTTCATGATCAATCACATCTCAGCTCACTCTGACTATTACTTGGACTTGCAAAAGAACAAGGAAAAGAGTCCTTGGCGGGACCTTTTCTTAAGCTGGGATAAGTTCTGGCCAGCCGGCCGGCCGACTCAGGCAGATGTTGACTTGATCTACAAACGCAAGGACAAGGCGCCTTGGGAAGAGCTGGAATTCGCGGACGGCAGCCGCGAGAAAATGTGGAATACTTTTGGCCCCGACCAGATTGACCTGGACGTGCGGACCGAAGTTACCAAGCGTTTTGTCAAGGAAACCCTCCAGCAGCTGGTCAAGCACCAGGCCAGCTTGATCCGGCTGGATGCTTTTGCCTACGCGGTCAAGAAACTGGACACGAGCGACTTCTTTGTTGAGCCTGAAATCTGGGACCTGCTGGATGAAGTCCGCCAGGACCTGGCTGGAACAGACGCGCAAATTTTACCGGAAATCCATGAACACTATAGCTTGCCGCGCAAGGTCAGCGAGCATGGCTACTTTATCTATGACTTTGCCCTGCCGATGGTTCTGCTCTATTCCCTGTATACTGGCAAGAGCGAAAGGCTGGCCGCCTGGCTGAAGCAGTGCCCGATGAAGCAGTTTACCACCCTGGACACCCATGACGGCTTGGGGGTGGTTGACGCCAAGGACATTTTGACTGATGAGGAAATTGACTACACGACCCAGGAACTGTACAAGATTGGGGCTAACGTCAAGCGGAAATACTCTTCAGCTGAGTACAACAATTTGGACATTTACCAAATCAATACGACCTATTACTCAGCCCTGGGCAATGATGACCAAAAGTACTTCCTGGCCCGGTTGCTGCAAGTTTTTGCCCCGGGGATTCCGCAGATCTACTATGTTGGCCTGCTGGCCGGGGAAAACGACCTGGACCTGCTGGAACGGACCAAGGAAGGCCGGAACATCAACCGCCACTACTACAGCCTGGAAGAAATTGACCAGGAAGTTAAGCGACCAGTCGTTGCCAAGCTTTTGAAATTGCTGGAATTTAGAAATTCTGAAGCGGCCTTTGACCTGGATGGCCGGCTGGAAGTTGCTGCTCCAAGCGAGCATGAGCTTGTCTTAAAGCGGGTCAACCAGGCGGGGGACCGGGAAGCGGTTCTCCGGGTGGACCTGGCTGCCTTGACTTACCAGATCAGCGTCAACGGTAAGGAAATTTCCCTGTAATGGCAACTGGAAAATTCACTGAAGAGCAACGTTAGTATCATAGTTTGTTCAAATTTACTGTGTAGTATAAGAAGCA
>SFHY01000202.1 GCA_004556255.1 Lactobacillus delbrueckii | reverse complement strand
ATGGAAAAGAAAGTTATTTTGATTACTGGTGCCAGCAGCGGGATGGGTTATGAAACGGCCAAGGAATTAGCTCAGCAGGGCAACAAGGTCTACGGGGCAGCCCGCCAGGTAGAAAAGATAGTTTCTTTGAAGGAATACGGGGTTACGCCCCTGCACCTGGACGTGACTGATGAAAGCTCCTGCAGGGAAGCAGTTGAAGAGATCATCGACAAGGAAGGCAGAATTGACGTCTTGGTCAACAATGCAGGTTTCGGCAGCTATGGCGCCATCGAAGACGTGGATTTGACTGAAGCTAAAAGGCAGTTTGATGTTAACTTGTTTGGCCTGGCTGCTTTGACTAAGGCAGTTCTGCCGTACATGCGGGCCCGGCACTCCGGGACGATCATTAACGTGTCATCCATAGGCGGACGCCTGGTTTCCTTCATGGGCGGCTGGTACCATGCGACTAAGTATGCGGTTGAAGCATTTAGCGACGCCTTGCGGATGGAAACCAAGCAGTTTGGCATCAACGTAGTAGTAATTGAGCCAGGCGGCATCAAGACTAACTGGGGGCATATCGCGGCTGACCAGCTGGCAGAATCAGCCAAGGGCGGGGCTTATGAAGAGACGGCCAATAAGGTTGCGGCAGGAATGCACAAGCAGTATAGTGGCAACATGATGAGCAAGCCAAATGTTGTGACCCGGGCGATCAGCAAGGCAGTTAGTGCCCGCCGGCCACGTCCGCGTTACTTGATTGGTTTTGGGGCCAAGCCATTGGTCTTCGCGCACGCGATTTTACCGACCAGAGCTTTTGACTTCATTATGACACACGCATCTTAATATTTATGAATCCATAAGCAGACAAGCTTATGGACTTTTATGTTTTACATAGATTTCATATGAAAATCATTAGTATAACCGGTTAACAAAGAAAGGCAAAGGCAGTAAAATGGAGGTGTAGAGGGATAAGCCACTACTTGAGAAATAGCGATTTGTGGAAAATTAAATAATGCTGACTATTTAATCTCAAACACAGGTAACTATCCCAAATTTGAAGAAAAAAGTTTAGTGGGAAATTATGACTAGAGAGAGGGATGATGGAATTTTATGACTAAATGTGTGTACTTCTGTGTGGAAAATATAGGTTAGAGAGTTAGCTAATTGCTCAATACAATTTGGATGAGCAATAGTAAATGAACTTGTTGTGTGCTATTTCAGAAGATGGAACAGTCTAAAAGTGTCTAAGAGGTATAAGCATGTTATCAAAGAACAATCGGCATCTTCAAGAACAAAGAATGAGCGACTCTAAGCAGCGCTTCAGTATCAGAAAGTACAGCTTCGGCGCTGCTTCAGTTTTGCTGGGCTTGTCTTTTTTGACTTATGCTGGGGGTAATCCTGTATCAGCAGATACGACGGATCAGCCGGCAACGGTCACTGAGCCTAAGACGACGAGCACGGATAAGGCAAGTGCTGCTGCTAGTGAAGCTACTGCTTCCACGGCGACCAGTGAAGCAAGAAGCACTGTGGCTAGTGAGGCGACTAAGCAGACCAGAGAAGCTGTAAGCTCAACCGCGACCAGTGAGTCAGCTGCGGCAGAAACGACTCAAAGCAGTAAAACCGCAAGCAAGGAAACGGTGACTAGCGAAGCGGCTAAGGAGAGCACCGCGACTAGCGAAGCAAGTAAGACCAGCACTGCAACGAGTGAAGCAAGTGAAAAAGCAAGCACTGCCACAAACGAAAGCACGACTCCAGCTACGGCGACTAGCGAAGAAAATAGTCAAGAGCAAACGGCCACCAGTGAGACGGCTGACGCTAATGCTTTGACTGCTTCTAAAGTAGCTAAGCCTTCAGCACTTAAGTCAGTAAAGTTGGTAGCACTTAAGTCAGCAAAGTTTGCAGCACTTAAGTCAGCACCGGCTACTACGGCTATAACTGACGACTCCCTTTCTTCAAGCGGTGAAATTACTTCTGATGGTAAGGCCAAAGGCTTGACTGACAGTGATGTTACGCCAGGGATGGGTGATGCGAATGGCTCAAGCATTATGCTTGATAATAGCAACATTCCATCTGGTTACAAGGCTGACCCGACTGAAGACAGATATACTTTTGGTATTATCAGTTTGGGCGGGGAC
>SFHY01000201.1 GCA_004556255.1 Lactobacillus delbrueckii | reverse complement strand
TTGATTGTGATTTCCTTCTCCGGGGAAGATCCTGACTTGTGCCAGCTCCTGGATGAGCTGCACCTGCTCAATGAGCATTTGACGATTACTTCGCTGACGACCATCAAGGAGAGCCGGCTGGCCAGTCTGTCTGACTACAGTCTCTTTTTCCAGCCAAGTCTCTTCCATGAGAGCATCAGCACCAAGAACTGGGCTTTTAGTCCGGCTTACATAATGATTGATTTATTGATTAACGGCTACTGCGAGTGGCTGAGAAAAGAGGATGAATAATGCAAGAGAAAGCTTTGAATTGGCTAGACAGGCTGACTAAGTCTGCCCGTCTGACGCCGAAAAGAATATTAAAGATCTACACCTTCGTCCTCTTTTTTGCCCCGCTGGCCTACCTGCTGCTCTTGCAGCTGCGGGCCGGGGCGGCCAAGCAGACGATCACTGACTTCATCGCGGCCAGTCCCGCGACCACGGTGTCAATCATCGTGGCAGCCGGTGACTTTCTCTTGGGTTACCTCTGCTGGATCGACGGCGGGGCCCTCTTGGCCGACCGGCGCCAGTACATGAAGTTTATGAAGCTGCAGCTGTGGACCCAGCTGATCGTTGGCAACTGGTTCTGTCTCCTCTTCGCCATTTTTGCCCTGCGGCGGGGAGAGGATTTACCTGAAGAGAGCAAGGTAAAGCCGAGCCAGCTGCTGTCCTTGACCTACTTGATTGCTTCTTTATTCGTAATTTGTTTTGTATTCTATGTAGTTCTCGCCTTTAGAGCGGTGAAAGGTTGATATTCATGTTTAATTTCTTTAAAAAGTCCAAGTCAAAAGGCAATGAAGTCAAGGCGCCCATCAAGGGCAATCTGATTCCCCTGTCCGAAGTCAGCGATGACGTCTTCTCCCAAAAGATGCTGGGCGATGGTTTTGCCGTTAAGCCGACCGGCCAGGAAGTAGTTGCCCCGGTTTCCGGGACCATTACCACCCTGTTCCCGACCAAGCACGCCATCGGCATCAAGACGGCTGAAGGATTGGAAGTCTTGATTCACCTGGGGATTGACACGGTGGAACTGAAGGGGGAACCCTTCAAGCTCTTCATCAACCAAGGTGACTCAGTCAAGGCCGGTGACAAGCTGGCGGAAATGGACATCACCGACGTGGCTGACCACGGCCTGGACAACACAGTCATGGTGGTTTACACCAACATGGACCTGCTTAAAGAAGTTAAGGATGTCGACCCGCGCCCTGTAGAGGCGGGCGACGACGCGCAGGAAATTGCCTTTAACTAAAGCGCGTGATGATTTTTACCATTTTTAACATTACTCTTTAATCCAAAACTTTTACTTTATACTTTTACTCCTCTATTTTAAAAAACTTTCTTTACTAACTCACAAATCGCCAGACTGCTCCGGGACCTTTCCCGGGGCAGTTTTTTTGCATGAAAAAAGCAGCCTTGCGGCTGCTTAGGCGAGGGATTTAGCCATCATTTGGTGGGGGATGCCAGCTTCCATGAAGACGGGACCGACATCGTGGTAGCCGTTAGCCAGGTAGAAGTCCCGGGCATTGGCTTGGGCGTGGAGGTAAAGCTCTTTGGTTAAGTTATTTGCCAAAACGTAGTTTTCAATAGCGCCTAAAAGCTGGCTGGCGATCCCGCGGTGGCGGGCAACTTTTTGCACGGCGACCCGGCCGATGTAAAAGCGACCTTCTTCGCTGAAGAAGCGGGCAGCCGCCAGGGCATTGCTTTGGTCTTCGTTTAAAAGGAAGACGTGATAAGCGGAAAGGTCCTGGTCGTCCAGTTCAGGAACCGTGATTTCCTGCTCGGCAACGAAAACGTCATCGCGGATTCTGGACAGGCAGAAGACCTCCCGGGCAGAGAGCTCATTAAAATGTTTGACTTGGATTTCTTTGCTGAAGTTGTTTTTTTGACGCTTTTTCACGGTTGACAGGATCCTTTCCATAACTTTTTGATTATTTTTAGCTATTTTAGCAGGCTAAAAAGATTTGTCAATTCAATTGGCTGGCCTCTGAATTTTTTAGATATTTTTGGTTCAGTATAAATTCTTGTGTAAATAGAAATTAGATAACAAAAAAAGAAGGGTTGTCCCTTACAATGTTAATAACGACAAAAACATGGGGAGCCC
>SFHY01000200.1 GCA_004556255.1 Lactobacillus delbrueckii | reverse complement strand
GGTTCAGTATAAATTCTTGTGTAAATAGAAATTAGATAACAAAAAAAGAAGGGTTGTCCCTTACAATGTTAATAACGACAAAAACATGGGGAGCCCTTCTTACTATGAATTATACAGAACTGTCAGTTACTACTCAAGATGTTATGCCTAACAAAGGTGTCTTATCCTTTAATTCTGGTCTTACCGACTTTATTCAAGTTGGCGAGCCAATTCAAAATGAAGGTGGATTAACCTTTGTAGGAAAGCTAGATGAGCGTGGTGATACCTTCTGTCCTAATTGCTTAAGAAAACTAGTTAAAAATGGGTCTTTAGAATCTACCCTTAAGCACGTCGCTATTGGTGGAGTACACACCAATATCAGAGTGTCCTATGCACGTTTTCGTTGTCTTAACATTGATTGCCAATTCAACACTAGAAGCCAGTCTATCCCTTTTAAAGCTGATGGTTATCGCATCACCAAACCTTTAAAAGAATACACTGAGAAACTGTTAAGCTATGGCCTTACTCTAAAGGCAGTGGCTTGGCTTACTGGCTTGGACAAGATGACTGTAAAGTCAATTCACAAGTCTCTTCTACTGTCTAAATTTACAACTGATGGCAAGACACTCATAAAACCTGAAAGGCAGGCAAAATACTTAGCCATTGATGAGTTTAAGCTCCACGATGGCCATAAGTACGCCACCGCAATCATAGACTGGGAAACAGGGTATATTCTCTACTTAGCCCATGGCAAGAAGAAAGCCGTTGTTTTCGAGTTTATGGATCATGTTGGCGATGAGTGGATGTCAAAAGTTGAGGCGGTGGCTTGCGACATGAATTCAGACTTCGAAGAAGCTTTTAAAGGGCGCTATCCCAAGCTAGACATCGTCTATGATCGCTTCCACATTATCAAGAATTTCAACGATAAAGTGGTTTCAGAGATCAGAAAGGATGAACAAAGACGGCTGGCTGAAGAAGGCTCTCCAGAGGCTGCTAAGTTGCTTAAGAACTCACGTTACATCTTGATGTCTAAGAGGTCCACATTAGTTCAGAAGGACGAGGATGCCCGTCAAGGCAAGCTAGTGTCTACTGCTGGTGAAATATTCAATACACCAGAAATAAAGGCTTATGGCGGTAATGAAGCATGGTATGACGAGCTGTTGGAAGAAAACAAGCTCTTCTTCACAATAGACCTCGTCAAAGACTTGCTAGACCAGGCATACAACTCACATGACGAGGTGGAAATGTGCGTTAGACTTGAAGGGATCATAGACATCTGCAAGGCAACTGAGAATAGCCACTTTATTTGGTTTGCGCGTCTCTTAAATAACCATTTGAGAGGGATCTACACGTTCGCCAAATACGGGATATCAACTGGCAAACCAGATGATGAATACTTCTTTCTGCGATTAATGGAAATATCCCGAAAGGCATCCTAAATCTCACAGCCGTTTACACAAGTTTTTATACTGAACCAAAATAATTAGCAAAACCGTTGCTTAACAAAGCTCATAATGTTATAGTAGGAAACATGAAAATTCGAGTGATCTTTAAGTAGCGGCCAGGCTCAGTGCTCAGAAAACCGGTGGTTGATGCGAACCGGACAGGCCTGGAGTAGCGAATTACAGGATCAAGCAGCTCGGCCGGTCCAGCCCCGTTACGGCTAAAACGAGTGCAGCATGCTGCAAAGTTGGGTGGTACCGCGCCTATAAGCGCCCCAGCCTGAGTCAACCGACTCGGCTGGGGCTTTTTGTTTGCAGAAAGGAGAAATATGAAGCGATATCAAGCCTTGGTTTAAACTGGCAAAAGCAAATACAGATTTAACTAAGGAACAAACACATGAACAAACAAATCAGTTTTAAAGAAGCAGTTACTATTCTTATTTTGATGCTGGCCGTGCTGGGCTGGGGCGTCATCGGCTTTGGCCTGTCCCCGCAGATCCCGGTCCTGACCGTCATCGCCTTGCTCATTTTCTGGTTGCAAATCCGCGGCTTTGAGTGGGAAGAAGTCATGAAGGGGATCAGCCAGGGGATTTCCACGGCCATTGTCCCGATCTTTATCTTCCTTTTAATTGGGACCTTGATTGCTGTCTGGATCCAGGCCGGGATTATTCCATCCTTGATGGTCCTGGGCTTTCACATGATCAGCAGCCACTTCTTCGTTCCGTCGGTCTTCCTGGTCTGCTCCTTGGTCGGCCTGGCCATCGGGTCCGGCTTTACGACCGTGTCCACCGTCGGGATCGCCCTCTTCGGGATGGGGAGCACTTTAGGCATCAACCCAGCTTTGACGGCTGGGGCCATTATCTCCGGCGCCGTCTTTGGCGACAAGATGTCTCCCTTGTCTGACTCAACCAACCTGGCTTCCGCGGTAGCTGAAGCTGACCTCTTTGACCATATCAAGAATATGATGTGGTCAACCATTCCCGCCTTTATCGGCTCTTTGCTCTTTTTCTTCTTCCTGGGCCAGAGCAATAAGGCAACTTCCTTAGCCGGCATCGCGGCCGTAGAAAGCAACCTCCGCCAGCACTTCTCAGTTTCCTTCTGGGCAGCCTTGCCGATCATCTTGATGTTCGCCTGCGCCTGGAAAAAAGTGCCAGCCATTCAAACGCTTTTTGTCAACATCTTCTTGTCCGTTGCCATGATTTTTGTCCAAAATCCAGGCTTCAAAATGCAAAAGCTGGCAACGCTGATTGAATCCGGCTACGTTTCAAATTCCGGCAACAAGACCGTTGACGCCCTCTTGACCCGGGGCGGGATCTCCAGCATGATGGGGACTGTCTCCTTGATCATCATGACCCTGGCCCTGGGCGGAATCTTGATGCACCTGGGCATTATCGACAGCGCCATGAAGCCTCTGGTTGAACGCCTTAAGAAGCCGGGCCGGCTGATCTTGACGACAATCATGGCCGGGATTGGGATCAACCTCTTCGTCGGTGAACAATACCTGTCTGTTATCCTGCCGGCCAACGCCTTTAAGCCTGCTTACAAGCGGATCGGCCTTGACCCCCTGGCCCTCAGCCGGACCTTGGAAGACGGGGGCAGCGTCATCAACTACTTGATTCCTTGGGGGGTGGCTGGTTCCTTTGTGGCTTCAGCCTTGGGCGTACCAGTCCTGGACTTCCTCCCCTTCACCATGTTCAGCCTCCTGTCACCAGTCTTCTCCATCCTCAGCGGCTTTACCGGCATCGGCCTGAAGTGGAAGAAGGCAAGTAAATAGGATATTAGAATAATAGCAGTTTAGTGTTGAATAACTACCAAGCAGAGTAGTTGTTCAACACTTTTTCTTTGATAATCCTCAATGCAAAAAAGGAAAGCAGACTTCTGCAGCCATTAACAAGCAGAAGGATACATTGTTCATATAAACAAAAAAGATCAACTCCATATGCATGTGTCACAAGTTAAATGTAAGCACCCAATAGCGAGGTATCTATCAACCCCCGGTCAATAGTCATATACTGTTCTTAACAATTGAATATGGAGGAACACGATATTATGACTGAACA
>SFHY01000199.1 GCA_004556255.1 Lactobacillus delbrueckii | reverse complement strand
CAAGGCTTCATAGTTTTTTTGATGTGGGAAGTTTAAGTTATTTTATAAAAAAATCGCCGGTCTTGCCGCCTTTTTGATATGATTAAGTTAGCAATTTGCTAAGGAGGGTAATACTAGACCAAGTATGCAGAAAATTAAAGTAATGACCGTTTTCGGCACCAGACCAGAAGCCATCAAGATGGCCCCTTTGGTGCTCAAGCTGATCAGTGACGACCGCTTCCAGGCAGTTACGGTAGTCACGGCCCAGCACCGGGAAATGCTGGACCAGGTCCTGGAGATTTTCAAAATCAAGCCGGACTACGACTTAAACATCATGCAGCCCCAGCAGACCCTGGCTGATATCACCACCCGAGTTTTGACTGCTTTAAGCCAGATCATCCAGGAAGAAAAGCCGGACATCGTCCTGGTCCACGGGGACACGACGACTTCCTTTGCTGCCAGCCTGGCTGCCTTTTACCAGCAGACTCCATTAGGTCACGTTGAAGCGGGCCTCAGAACCTGGAATAAGTATTCTCCTTTTCCGGAAGAGATGAACCGGCAACTGACCGATGTCTTGTCTGACCTCTACTTTGCCCCGACCTCTGTCAGCCGGGCCAACCTTTTAAAAGAAGGGCACCCGGAAGAAAATATTTTTGTCACGGGCAACACGGCCATCGATGCCCTGTCCCAGACCGTCCAGGCCGACTATCAGCATGAAGTCTTAGACAAGATCGGCCAGGGCAAGCGGATCATCCTGGTCACCATGCACCGGCGGGAAAACCAGGGCGAACCAATGCGACGGGTCTTCAAGGTGATGAAGGACGTGGTTGACCAAACTGACGACGTTGAAATCGTCTACCCGGTCCACCTCTCCCCAAGAGTCCAGGAAGCGGCCAAGGAAGTTTTGGGCGGTGACCCCCGGATTCACTTGATCAAGCCTTTGGACGTGGTCGACTTCCACAACCTGGCCAAGCGCAGCTACTTCATTATGACCGACTCTGGCGGCGTCCAGGAAGAAGCCCCGTCTTTGGGTAAGCCAGTCTTGGTCTTGCGGGACACGACCGAGCGGCCGGAAGGGGTCAAGGCCGGAACCTTGAAACTGGTCGGCACTGAAGAAGACGCGGTTAAGACAGCCATGCTGGAGCTTTTGACTGACAAAGCTGCCTACAAGCAGATGGCTGAAGCCAAGAACCCATACGGCGACGGCCAGGCCAGCGACCGGATCTTAAATGACATTGCCTGGTACTTTGCCGGCAAAAAGGATCCCAAGCCAGCCGACTTTTCTTAATTAACCAACTTGCATGAATGAAAAAAGCAGTGAAGCTCAGCTTCACCGCTTTTTTATTTTCTTCTCCAGCCGCTTCTTCAGGCTCTTTTCCTGCTTCTCGAAGACTGATTTGGTGGTCAGATAGTTGAAGATGCCGACCAGGACCTGGTCGATGATCTTGACGATCAAGGCCGGCCAGCCGAAGATGGTCATCCCCAGCCACATGATCAAGGTGTCCGGCAGCAGGCTGATGATCCGGTAGGCAAAAAAGGACAGCAGCTTCTGCCACAATTTGTGCTCATGGTCCACGTTCTTGGTGAAGACTGCCTTGTGGTTGAACCAGAAGGAGGCCAGGTTAGACACGATAAAGGCAATCGTGTTGTCGATGACCAAGACAGTGTGCAAAACGTCATGCATGAACATGAAGACAACCGTGTTGATCAAGGCCGCGATAAAGCCAAAGAACATGTAGACCCATAAATTGCGGTGGCGCTTGAAGATCCGCTCGCCTAAAGCCCGCCGCCGGTTAAAATCTTTATCCATTTAATTTGTCCGCCAACTCCTCAGCAGCTTGATCGATGCGCGCGATATCGTCATCGTCAGGGGCGTTTTCAACCGTGAGCGGGGGAATCAGTTCCTTGGCCCCGCAAGCTAGGAAGGCCTTCTCAAAGTCAAAAACATTCTCGCAGTAGTGTTCCTTGTAGGTCTTGTCGCCAGAACCCATGACGGCAAAAGACTTGCCGGTTAAATCCAGCTCCTTGAGCTGGTCGTAAAAGTCGGCAATTTCGTCAGTCATGGCGCCTTCCCCGTAAGTGTAGGTGATAAAGACGCACAGGTCGCTGTCTAAATAATCGCTGGCATCAGTAAAGCTGACGTCAGAAGAATCTACTTCCAGGC
>SFHY01000198.1 GCA_004556255.1 Lactobacillus delbrueckii | reverse complement strand
TTGTTAAGTCTGACGAAAATCAAGTAACTGTTGATGTCTATATTATTGTTGGCTACGGCTTGAAAATTTCTGAAGTAAGTCGTAATGTACAAGACAGTGTCAAATATAACTTAAGAAGCCAGCTGGGGATCGACACCAAGGCGGTCAACGTCGTTGTTCAAGGTGTAAAGGTTCTCGACGACTAGATAAGTGGAGGATTCAATATTGGTTTTAAGTGAAATTAGCAGTAAAGAATTTAGAGACATGGTGCGGATTGCCTCTCACCGGATGAGCAAGAACGTGCAATTCGTCAATGATCTAAATGTTTTCCCAGTTCCTGACGGCGACACTGGCACGAATATGAATCTCACGATGGAAAGCGGGGCTAAGGCCGTTTCCGAAAACGCAAGCAGCAGTGTCGGCGACTTGACCGAAAGCCTGGCCAAGGGGATGCTGATGGGCGCGCGCGGTAACAGTGGGGTTATCACCTCCCAGCTCTTCCGCGGCTTCTACAAGGCAACTCAAGGCAAGACCACTTTGAACGCCCAGGAATTGGCAAATGCCTTTAGCAATGGTGTAGCTACTGCCTACAAGGCTGTGATGAAGCCGGTTGAAGGGACCATCTTGACTGTGGCCCGGGTCGGCGCTCAAGCAGGTGCTAACAAGGCAAATGAAAGCGATGATGTAGAAGAAGTAATGCAGGCGATCGTTGAAGGCGCCAAGGAAGCTTTGAAGAGCACTCCTGACCTGCTGCCAGTTCTTAAGCAAGTCGGCGTGGTTGACTCTGGCGGTCAAGGTCTGGTCTTCATCTACGAAGGCTTCCTGGAAGGCCTTTTGGGTGAAAACTTCGATGACAAGTACGTGCCAGATGCTGACGACATGAACTCCTTGATCAACGCCACCCACCACCAGGCAGTGCAAGGGCAACTGGCAACTTCCGACATTGCCAACGGCTACTGTACTGAAATCATGGTTGACCTCAAGGCTGACGTGCCAAACAAGAAGCCATTCGACCTGGAAGAATTTAGAAGCTACCTGTCAGAACTGGGTGACTCCCTCTTAGCAGTTTCTGACGGCGAAATCGCCAAGGTTCACGTGCACACTGAATACCCAGGCAAGGTCTTCCTTTACGGGTCACAATTCGGCCAATTGGGCAAGATCAAGATCGACAACATGCGGATTCAGCACGAAACGATCGTTGACAACGAACAAGAACAACAAGAAAGCGTTGACTTTGCAGTGATCGCGGTTGCTTCCGGCAACGGTGTCCGCAAGCTCTTTGAAAGCGAAGGGGTCAACCGGATCATCTCCGGCGGGCAAACCATGAACCCTTCAACTCAAGATATCATGGACGCCATCACCAAGTCTGGCGCAAAGCAGGCCATCATCCTGCCAAACAACGGCAACATCATCATGTCCGCCAAGCAGGCTGCTGAAGTTGCTGAAATCCCAGTCGGCATCGTGCCTTCCAAGACTATCCAGCAAGGTTTGACTGCTATGCTGGCCTTCAACCCGGAAGCCAGTGTTGACGCCAACGTTGAAGCCATGACTGATGAACTTGGCTCTGTCAAGTCCGGTGAAGTAACCCGGGCAACCCGTGACACTGAAATCAACGGCGTTGAAATCCACAAGGACAACTTCATTGGTATCGTTGACGGCGCTATTGTGGTTGACGACGTTGACCCAATTGCCGCAACTGTCGCTATGACGGAGAAGATGCTGGATGAAGACTCTGAAATCGTGACCGTGATGTACGGCAGCGACGCCACTGAAGAAGAAGCCCAGGCAGTTGTTGACCGCCTGGAAGCAGCTCACGAAGATGATGACTGCGAATTCGAAATTCACGACGGTGGCCAGCCAGTTTACAATTTCTTGATTTCTGTAGAATAATGACTTTAAACGAAGCTATTTTCAGACCGGTGACGGCCTTGAAGGGCGTGGGGGCCAAGACGGCAGAAGCACTGCAATCGCTGGGCATTTACAGCATCTACGACTTGCTCTTCTACTTTCCCTACCGCTATGACGAACTGGAGAACCTGCCGCTGGACCAGCTGGAGGACGGACAGAAGGTCATGCTGAAGGGGATTGTGGCTACCAACCCTTACCAGAATTACTTTGGCTACCACAAGAGCCGGGTCAGCTTCAAACTGCGAATTGATCATGATATTATCATGGTCAATTTTTTTAACCAGCCATGGCTGACCAAGCAGCTAAGCGTGGGCCAGGAAATTGC
>SFHY01000197.1 GCA_004556255.1 Lactobacillus delbrueckii | reverse complement strand
GGAGTACTACCATGTTCTACAAAAGCCACTTTGGCACCATTCTGACTTCTGTATTGTCCATGTTCATGGGCTTGGTGATGGCAATCTTCATCATCTTCTTAAACCACCTGCCGTTCAACTGGGTTAACCTGTTTGAATTGACCGCGGAAATCAACCTGATCGTCTTTTTCTTCAGCTTGTTCATCCCTTACAATGCCTGGGGTGACAGGTTTGCCGGCCTTTTCCACTTGAAGGAAGGCGCGGTAGCCTTTAAGCTGGTCCAAGGGATCATCCCTTCCGCCGTTTTGAACACGCTCAACACCTTTATCTGTACTGGTGCCAGCATCTTCTACAACGAATCCATCCCTAAGGCAGCGCGGATGACCGCCTACCTTAACGGCTGCAAGGAAGCCTGGATCCCATGCTTCATCGTATCCTACATCGCTTCTTTCGCGGCTGTCTGGCTGGGCAAGAAGGTTGCTGAAAAATATGTCAAGTAATTTCCCATAAAAAATAAGATCATGAAGGATATTTTTTCCTTCATGATCTTTTTTGCTTTTGTCAAAAATTATTCTCCCCGCCAGCCGGCAATATCCCAGCTGGTGAAGTCGTAGTCCAGTTTCTTCTTGTAGACTCTCTCATAAGCCTGGACCTTCAGCTTGTAGTCTGCTTCCATCAAGCGGCTGGCGTTCTCGCTGGCCGTCTTGGTCGGGTCCGGGTAGAGGACGTCCAGAACATGTACGGTGTAGCGGGTCTGGTAGAAGTGCTCGTTCTTCTTTTCCAGTTTTGGCAGGTCCTGGATTTCCACAAAAGTTGAAATCACCGGCACGTTGCACTTGGCCGCGAAATAGTAGGCCCCGCGCTGCGGCTTGCGGGGCTTGCGGTAGTTCCACCACATTTCCTGTTCAGGGAAGATCAGGACCCAGTGGTTTTGGTTAAAGGCCCGGTTCAAGTGCTGGATGAATTCCCGGCCCAGGTAGTTGGGACTCTGGGTCAGAGGAATTGACCCCATATTGTTCATGATGTAGGAGAAAAAGCCCGGCAGCTTCAAGTTGGTCTCCTCAATCACGATGTCCATCCGCCGGTGGGCCTTCTGGGCCAGGCGGTTGACTGCCAGGGCGTCAACTTGGTTGAAGTGGTTGGCCGTCACGATGGCGCCGCCCTTAGGCAGGTCCTGCAGTTTGTCCACGCCGGTCACCTTGGTTGAGCCGGAAATCGTCTTGGTCAAGGCCTGTAGAAGCTCGCGGCCCACGGCCCCGTCAAATTTTGTCTGAAGCTTGTCCTGCTTTTGCCAAAAGCATTCCACCAGGGCCAGCTTTTCCTCGCTGGACATTACCGGGTCGCCGATTTCCGTTTTGGCGGTAAAGTTTCTTTCATTCGCGGCCTGTTTGATATTGTGGATCACGTCCAGGCGCTTGTCACCGATAATCATTTCATTCTCCTCATTAAGTTAAAAAGTTACAGGGTAACCTTGATCGTCTGTTTCACGTGGAACCAGTTGCCAGGATCAGCCAAGAGCAGGTCAACTGCTTGGACCATCTCTTGCATCTTGGCCTTTTCTTTTTCCCGGTCTTGGTCAGTGAAGTTGGCTAGTTCTGCCTTGAGCTCCTCGTAAAAAGCTGTTTCCTTGGCGCTGGCCCAGAAGAAGCGCTCGTACTTGACCCCGGTAAAGTGCCAGGGCTTGTAGAAGAGGTTGTAGTGGACCAGGCCAGGATTGGCAATTTCCGGGTCAAAGTCATTAGGCATGGCATCCCAGCGCGGGTCCAGCAGTTTGATTCGGCCGGCGCAGATTTCATTCAAGTAGTCCTGGTCAGGCGCGATTGAGTTGAACTGGTAAGTCGTCAGCAGCTGCAAAAACTTGTCCAAAAAGCCTTCTGCTCTGAGCGCTTGGCAGTTCATGACCAAGACCCCGGAATTGATGTAGCTGGCTGGATTTAGGCCCAGAACATCTTTGAGATAGACCTGCAAGGGCTTGACGTATTGAATTGACTGGTCATGGCAGGCTCCGATCAAGTTGTTGGCCAAGTCGGTCTGATACAGCTTGGCCAAGTCATCGTTGATAACGGTATCGGCGTCAATGTAAATCGCCTTGTCATATTCCGGAAAAAGGTCCGGGATGAAGAGGCGGTAGAAGATGGACAGGGTAAAGAATTCGGCCCGCAGATAGTTCCCCTTCTTGTTTTGAATCGGGGCAAAAAGCTGGTCATCCAGCTGACGGAAGTCAATTTTGACATTGGCCCTTT
>SFHY01000196.1 GCA_004556255.1 Lactobacillus delbrueckii | reverse complement strand
GCTTCAAAAAAGGCACCAAACAGACAAGTTCTGTTTAGTGCCTTTATCAAAATCATATAAAACTCCTTGACAAGCATCAGTAAGATTTGACAAAGAGCCCCTTTTTACTTTATTTCTTATTTTTGCTTTCGGCCGCAATCACAGTCAAAAACTTTTGCCAGCCAGCTTCCCCGGCCGCGTCGTCTTTGTAGACTCCGGCATCGGCCAGGACCTGGTCAAAGATATCAAGCAGGGCTTGCCGCAGGAGCTGGTCAACGTTTTGTTCATTAATGTCTGGGTGCTTTTCCTGCAATTTTTTGGCCCATGGCAGGTGGATTTCAGCGATTTGGTTGTCCTGGCCAAGCAGGTATTTCTTGACCTCGCCCAGCTCGCCCTTTAGGCGTCCAGGCAGGATGGCCCGGCCCATGACTTCGATCAGGCCGATGTTTTCCTTCTTGATATGCCACTTATCCTGGTGGGGGTGGAAGATACCCAGTGGGTAGTCGTCACTAATATTGTTGTCGCGCAAAACCAACTCTAAGACGTATTCATCCCCGTCCTTATGGGCAATTGGCGTAACCGTATGGTGGCGGGCTGCTTCGTCTTCGGCCACAATCCCCAGGTCGGGATCGCTGTACTTTTGCCAGGATTTGATAATCTTAGTCCCCAGTTCAATCAAGGCTTCAGTATCCTGGCTAACCAAGCGGATGTCACTCATCGGCCAGTCAACGATGCCGCCTTTTACTTGCGGATAGCCGGCAAAAGTGAGTTTCTTTTTGACCGGGGCATTCATCATTGGGAAGCGGTGGCCGCCACCCTGATAGTGCTCATGTGACAGAAGGGAGCCGCCGACGATTGGCAGGTCAGCATTTGACCCGACCATGTAGTGGGGGAAGGTCTTAACGATTTCCAGCAGGTTGATTAGGGTCTGCTGGTTGATGACCATTGGCTCATGGATCTGGTCCAAAAAGATGCAGTGCTCGTTGAAGTAGGCATAAGGGGAGTACTGCATCCCCCATTTTTCCCCGCCGATATTCATGCGGATGATCCGCAGATTGCTTCTGGCATTCTTCCCGTAGTCGCCCAGGTAGCCTTCATTTTCCAGGCAGAGATCGCATTTCGGGTAGTCAGTATCCTTCTTTTTGGCCGCGGCGGCAATAGCCTTGGGATCCTTTTCCGGCTTGGAAAGGTTGATCGTGATTTCCAAGGGATGGCCGTAGGAGCTTTTGCCGGAGAAGACGATATTCTTGGTAATCGCGGCCTTTTTGACATAGTTGTTGTGGGTAGAGAGGTCATAGAACCAGTCGGTCGCTGCCTTTGGGCTTTGGTCATACTTGTTCCAGAAAAGCCCGTTGACCTTGCTTGGGGCAGGGGTTAAAAAATCGGCCAGCTGGTCAGCCAGGATCTCCCGGCTGGTCACGTCATCTGGAATCTTGCCTCTTTTAACGGCCAGGTCAACCAGCTGCAGCAAGCTGTCTTCGCCGGAAGCCTGCTCCTCAACGTCTCCGTCGCCAACTAGGGCCTGCAGGCGGTTGAAGAGGTAGACCCGGTCCATTTCCTGGTAATCAGTATTAGCGATAATTTTTTGCACGAAATTCTCAATCAGCATTTTGCCTTCTTGCCTCCTTAGTTCTTACAGCTTGTGGGTTCCATCAACGATCTTGGCTTCGTAGAAGCTGGCGGCATAACCAATGGTGTCTTGGTAGATCTTGCCAACCTTTTCCTTGAATGCTTCGGCCTGGTCTTCTTTGACGATGGCAATCGCGCTGCCGCCAAAGCCCCCGCCGATCATTCTGGCGCAAAGGCAGCCTTCTTGCTGCCAGGCACTTTCAGCCAGGGTGTCCAGTTCTTTGCCAGTAACCTCGTAGTCAAAGTGCAGGGAAACGTGAGAGGCGTTGATCAAACGGCCCAGACGGTCTAAGTCCTTGTCTGCCATGGCCTTGGTCGCCTTGATGGTTCTTTGGTTTTCAAAAACGGCATGGCGGGCGCGTTTAAGCAGGGTCTCGTCATTGATCAGGTAGGAGTATTCATCAAAAGTTTCTTCATCAATATCGCCCAAGTGGTCAATGCTGAGCTTTTCCTGCAGCTTAGAAGTTGCTTCCTGGCACTCCCGGACCCGGTCGTTGTAGGCGGAGTCGGCCAGGGTATGCTTTTTCTACTCTAAGTCAAGTGTTATCAACGATTTTAAGCAATTTTATTTTGAAATACAGGCCTAATCGGGAAATGGCTCCCGGAGAATCGAGTTA
>SFHY01000031.1 GCA_004556255.1 Lactobacillus delbrueckii | reverse complement strand
GAAGATAAGTAATAGGATTCTGTTAAAGATCTTGCACAATTGTAAAAAAGGCAGTCATTTGACTGCCTTTTTTGCTTTGTCCGTATTTTTATATTATAATCAATATGTAATATAAAATCGCTTACGGAAGGTTGCTATATGCAAGACAAATTCTACGCTTTTAGTGAAGAAGCCAGGGAAGTTTACGAGCGTTCCCCTTTCCCAACCTTGATCTACCAGTTGATCGATGGTCAATACCAAGTCATTCTTTTGTCAGACGGCTACTGCCAGATGGTCCAGTCTGACCGGGAATCAATGCTGGACTACCTCAACCAGCGGAGTTTCAACCGGGTCCACCCCGACGACCGGAACCAGCTTTTAGCCTGCTTAAGGGAAATGAACGAGCGGCCCTACGGCCAGATGACCTACCGCCTGTCAATCGGCGGCCACTACCACCAGCTTTTAGCATATTGCAAATCACAAATAACTCCAACTGGTCAAAAGTTATTGATCGTCCATTATTTTGACTTGACGACAAACGGCGACGACCTGGTTGAAAGCCTGGATCCCTACCTCAAGGCTCCGAAAAAAAGCGAATTGATCGACGGGCTGACCGGCCTGGCCAACATGACCAACTTTAACGAAACCGGCGGCTACTACCTGCGCCAGATCATCAAGGAGCACGGCCAGGCTGCCGTGGTTCTCCTGGATATCAACGGCATGCACGTCTACAACAACCGCTTCGGCTACCTCAAAGGCGACGCCTTTCTCTGCCAGCTGGCCAAGCTGCTGGAGAAGGAATTCCCGGACGCCTACCTGGCCCGCTACTTCCAGGACAAGTTCATCATCATTACGGGCTCCAGCCAGATCGACAACCAGTTGGTCAAGCTGAACTTGAAGATCAAGGAAATGTCTGAGAGCCACCTGGCCAGCATCCACTGCGGGATCTACCTGGCGGATGAAACTAAGGAACTGGCTTTAGCAGCTGTCGATAAGGCCCGTTTTGCCCTGCTTGCTTCCAGCAATCCAAGCCGGATCTGCAACTACTATACGGCCAAGGTGCAAGAAAAAGTAAATAAAAGGGACTACATCCTGGGCCACTTCACTGAAGCCCTGCAAAAGGACTGGATCACCCCTGACGTGCAGCCGGTCATCAACCTCATGAACCACAAGGCCGCGGCCTTTGAACTCCTGGCCCGGTGGCGGGACCCAGTCTACGGGACCATGTATCCGAAAGACTTTTTGCCAGTTCTGGAAGAAAGCCAGCTCGCCCACCTGCTGGACCTGCACATTTTGGAAAAGGCCGGCAAGATCTTTGCCCGCCGCCGGGATCAGGACCTGCAGAATCTACCTATAGTGATCAACCTGTCAACCGATGACCTGGAAAACGACCTCTTCCTCAAGAAAGTCAACCAGCTGATGCAGAAATACCAGCTGCCTCACAACAAGCTGATCTTTGACTTATCGGTCCCTGCTTCCTGCAAGCCGGAGACGATCAAGCAGCTCCTGGCCGCCTTGCAAAAATACCACTATAGCTGCGCCTTTGACTGTGCCAGCAGCAGCTATCCAACGACAGACTTCCTGACCCACTATTCTTTTGAGTTCATGAAGTTCGACCTCCTTTCTTTGAACCCGATTCACTCCAAGGAAGCCGCGGTCCTGGCCAACCTGGTCAGTGCCTGCAAGCAGCTGGGGATCCGGCCCCTTTTTAAAAACGTGGAAAACCAGTTCCAGCTGGACTTCCTCAAGTCAATTGGGGCTGTCCTGATCCAGGGCAACTACCTTCTGCCTCCTACCCCATTTAA
Source organism: Lactobacillus delbrueckii (assembly GCA_004556255.1). GTDB lineage: Bacteria > Bacillota > Bacilli > Lactobacillales > Lactobacillaceae > Lactobacillus > Lactobacillus delbrueckii_B. The sequence continues at coordinate 9,852 of SFHY01000031.1, read as the reverse complement.
AGACAGCCTCCGCCAGCTCTCCCAGAAAGGCTACTCATTCCAAAGCCAGAAAGAGCAGGACTTCTACCAGCGGATCAACCAAATCGACCTGCTTGATCCAGACTACCGTTTCTTTGACCGGAAAAAGCCGGTCCTCGGCTCTTCCTCCCCTGTCGGCGTTTACCTGGTCAATGATGACCAGGTCCGCCTGGCCTACCTTAACCCGCCAGCCCAGGAATGGGTCAGCAAGATCAACGGCAATATGCCGGGGTACGTCAAGGAACTGGAAGAGAAGCAAAGCAACAACAGCCTCCGTTTCTGGGACGCGGTTAGAAGCTGCGCGGAAGTCGGTGACAACTCTTTTTACGTCTTGATGGGACCACACTTCCACTACCGGATCCTCCTGCAGCTGGTCGCGGAATCCGGATCGACCAAGGCCTTCCTGTCGGCTTTAGACGGGCAACCGGTCCGCAATCCGGTCTTTTTGGACAAGGATGGTGGGAAGATCAAGCCGGAAAACCTCTGGGATGCCATCAACCACCAAATCAAGCTGGGCGTCTTCTGGAAGGACAAACAGCGGAACTTCCTGGGGGCTAACCAGCACTTTTTGGACTACTACGGCTTGACTCTGCCGGAAGTAATCGGCCACAACGATGACGAGCTGGGCCTCAACGTCCATCCGGAAAACTTCCAGGAAAGCGAAATACAGCTTTTAGAAGACGGGGTACCAATCAAGGAACGGGGCCAGACCCGGTCCCGGGGGCGGGAGCGGGAAATTATTATCCTCAAGGCTCCCGTCTATGACCAGGACCAAATCGTTGGTTTGATCGGCTTCTTTATGGACATCACCAATACCAGCAAGCAAATCGACCGCCTGGAAAACGAGGCCGCAAGAGACGACCTGACCAGTCTGAAGAACCGGCACAATTTTGCCCGCGACTTCAACTACCTCACCGGCAAGCCAATCCTGGCCATGATGCTGGACGTGGACCACTTTAAGAAGTTCAATGACAACTTTGGTCACCGCTACGGCGACGAGGTCTTGAAGAAGATCAGCCAGGCCTTGCTCAAGATCTACGGCATTGGCCACTGCTACCGGTACGGGGGCGACGAATTCCTGGTACTCCGCGGCTTTACTGATACTGATACAGTTGAAGAAAAATACCGGCAGCTGCGGAAAGAACTGGAGAAAGCCAAAATCCTGGACCTCTACATGAACATCACTGTTTCCGCCGGCTACGCCTACGGGATCGCGGGCAACAGCGACGAGATCAAGAGCATGATCCGCCTGGCCGACCACAACCTTTACCAGGTTAAAAAGAATGGCCGCAAGGACATCTGCGGCAGTCCCTTCCAGCCGAATTTTTTTGAATATTAGTAAAAAAATACAGCGTGAAAGCTTAATTTGCTTTTACGCTGTATTTTTTGCAAGGAAATACTTTCTTTTAGTCAGCTAATTCGACTGCCCGGCTGCTGGCCTTGCTTTTGTAAAGGTGGATACCCAGCCCCAGCAGGTAGCCGGCAATCCCAAAGGTCAGCCAGCCCATCCCGAGTGAGAAGAATGGCAGGTAGCGGCCGGCAAAGGCCAGGGCAGCCTTGGCAAAAGCAGTATTGCTAATAATGCTTGGGGCCGCGTTCAAGCCGTCAAAGAGGGCCGGAATGATCGTGAAGTAAACCGCGAACTTGTAAACTGCTGGATCATTGTTGAAAAACTTGCTGGTCAAGCCGCAGAAGATCAAGGCAATGGCCAGGGGATAAAGGAACATCAAAACCGGAGTTGACCAGGCGATGATGGTGGTCAGGCCAACATTGGCAATGGCAAATGAGAGCAGGCAGTTAAAGGTCAGGAAAGTCCGGTAGGAAATTTTTGGAAAACGCTTATGGAAGTCCTGGGCAAAGGCAACTACCAGGCCGATGGCCGTGGACATGCAGGTGATGGTGGCTAAAGTAGCCAGGAGAGCTTCCCCGAAAGTGCCCAGGTAGTGGTGGGCGATTTGGGCAAAAGCAATCCCGCCGTTTTCAGACAGCTTGAAGTAGTGCAAGCTGCCGGCGCCCAGGGCAACCAGGATAAGGTAGATGATGGCGATGCCGGCAAAACCGATGGCACCAGTCTTGGCCAGGGCCAGGGAAGTTTCCTTGCCTTCCTTGATCTTGAAGCCCTTGATGGCCGTAACAACCGTAATCCCGAAGGCCAAAGCAGCCAGGGCATCCAGGGTGTTGTAGCCCTGCAGGAAGCCGTTGGTCAAAGGAGCAGCGAGGTAGTCGGCGCTAGCTTGCGTACTGCTGGTTGCCCCCATTGGCTTGATAGCAGCGATCAAAAAGATGATGAAAAGCAGGGCCAGGAAAGATGGGTTAAGGATTTTGCCAACCCGGTCGGTGATCTTCCCTTCGCTCAAAGAGCAGTAGTAAACGATGCCGAAGAAAACAGCTGAGTAGATTAGCAAGGCCCAAGGCTGCATCCCCTTTGAGAAGTGGTCAGAGAACATGGAGAAAGGCACGGTTGCCGTCCGCGGAGTCGCGAAGAGCGGCCCTAAGGTCAGGTGAACCAGGATCAAGAAGATCAGGGCGAACTTTTTCCCCAGCGGTCGGGCTAAACCAAAGATCCCGTCAGCCCGGGTAACGGCCAGGGCCAATAAGGCGGCCAGGGGGATCAGAGTCCCGGAAATGATGAAGCCGATGGCGGCGGAAAGCCAGTTTTTACCGGCCATTTGCCCCAGGTGAACCGGGAAGATCAAGTTCCCGGCCCCGAAAAACATGCCAAAAATCAAAGAGGCGATGATCAGATACTGTTTGCTAGTTAACTTTTTCATGATAAATCTCCTTGCAATCACTAATGATGTCCGGAGATCAGCGCTAATCCCGAGTTGCCAAAAAACGAGTAAAAAAAAGTCCTTGCAGAAACGATTGTTTCTACAAGGACGCTTGCGCGTGTTACCACCTTTGCTTCACCGCTTTGTCACCAAAACGGCCTTACCCCGTGCTGGCCCGTCGGCCAAGACGTTGTCGCTGTAAAGGGCGAACCCATTTGACACTTCGTAAAGACGTCGCGCCAACCACTCAGAGCCTACTTTCGCCCTGGACCCGTCTGCCGCTTTCCCAGCTGACCGCGGCTCTCTGGAAGACTTCCGTCCGGGGCTACTCTGCTCTTTTCAGTGTTTCAACTCGTTTTTTAACTTGTTTATAATCTAATACTTTTCTCAGCTAAATGCAAGCTTTTTGCCTGATTTTTTAAAAAAATCTGAACAGGGCCACGCTGGCCACCCCGGTGACCACGATCCACATCAGACTCTTGGTGAAGTAGGCCACGACAAGTGTCAGCAGAGTTGCCGTCAGATACTGCCAGTCGACCTTAGGCAAGTGCCCCTGCCTGGCCGTAAAAAGGCTGCCGAACCAGAGAGTGGTCATGATGACAATCGGCACGAACTGCAGAAATTCCACCATCCACTTGGGCAGGCAGAATTTTTTCAAAATCAGGAAAGGCAGGATTCTGAGCAGGGTTACCCCGCCGCCGCAGACCAGAAAAGTTATCAGTAATTTACTCGAAAAAGACATGCTTGATCACCATCCCCACTAAACAACCAACTACCGTCACCACAATCGTAGCCACGCTGGCTGGCAGGAAGATCAGACCCAAGTAGGTCAGGACCATCGTTACCCCGATCATGACCAGCTGCAGCTCGATTTTGACCGACTGGTCGGTAATCAGCTGCAGGTACAAAAGGCCCAGGAACATGGCGACCACCGCGTAGTCCAGTCCCAGGGCCTTGGTATCGGTGATCACGCTGCCGATCAAAGCCCCGAGGAGGCTGGACAGGCACCAGGCGGCATAGGCCACCAGGTTGGCCGCGTTCAGCCATTCGTAGCTCAGCTCGCCCTTGGTGTAGTTGAGCTTGGTGATTGCCAAAGCAAAAGTCTCATCAGTTACCAGGCTGCCCAGCCAGAGATTTTTGATCAATTTCTCGTCCTTGAATTTCGGGGCCAGGGTCATCGTCATCAAAAGCATCCGGGCACTCATCAAATTGGTGGCCGCGAAGATTGAAAACAGACTGCTGCCGGCTGGATACATGCTGACAAGGGCGAACTCGCCCGAAGCCGTGTACACCAGCAAGGACATGACAAAAGTCTCCAAAGGACTAAAGCCATTGGTATGCGCGATAATGCCAAAAGCGGTGCCGATCCCCACGTAGCCGAGCACGGTCGGCAGGGTATCCTTGACCCCGGTTTTGGCGTCTAATACATTATTCAATTGTTTTTCCCCCATGTTAATGATCAAATCATCGTTTTGGTTTTAACACAGTTTTCCTTGCTCTGACGGGCTTTTTCGGCAATATGGATAAAAAGTTCTAAAGATTTCTTCGCAATTTGCCCCGGCGGGGACTGGGCACGACCTGCAGGCAGGTGGCCAGGATAATCAAGACCCCGCCCGCCATCTTCATGATGCCAAAGTCGCTGCCCAGAAGGGTAACCGACAGAATCGTCGCTACCAGCGGCTCAAAGGCCTCCAGCATGCTGGCCAGGCCGGCTGAGATGTACATAACGCTGGAAAGGTAGAGCGAGTAAGCGAAAACCGTACCGGCGATCACGATGTAGATCACCAGGCTCCATTCCTTAACCGTAACTCCAGTGGCGGGCATCACGGCCAGGGCCGGACTGAGGATAATCCCGCCCAGCAGCATCCCCCAGGCCAAAATAGTGATGGTCCCGTACTTTTTAAAAAGCTTGGCCGGCATGGCAATGGCCAGAGCCTGGGTCACGGCACTGAAGAAGCCCCAAACCAGGGTCTTAGGCGTCACCGCCAAGTGGCTGAAATTGCCATTGGTCACCAGAATCACCGTCCCGACAACGGCTAAAAAAATGGCAATCATGTCGATCCGCCGGGGCATTTGCCTGGTTCTTACCGCCTGCCAGAAAATGATCAAGAGCGGTGACAAAAAAGTCAAAACCGTGGCCGTCGGCGCGTTTGAGACCGAGACCGTGTAAAAGTAGGTAAACTGCTGGCCAGTAATGCCCAGCACCGTAAACAAGGCTGCGTAGAGAAGGTCGCGGGGATTTTTGAAAATGGCAAAGGTCCCCTTCCCCTTGTGGACCAGGGAGATGAGCAAAAGGCTCTCCCCGGCCAGCCAGGAGCGGACGTCAACAATCCAAAAAGTATTGACATTGGTGTTTTGGTAGAGCATTTCTGCTGCCGTCCCCGAGGTCCCCCACAAGGCAGCCCCGGTAATTGCCAACAGGATTCCCAAATGCTTGTCTTTCATCTCTTTCACCGCCATCGTTTCACGTGTAACATTCTATTTCTGTCTAAAAAAACAGATCCTTTCTCATTATGACAGCTTTATGAGACTTTTGTTAGTCTCTTTCTAAAAAAGACAAAAGAAAAAGCAGCGAAAACGCTGCTTTTGTTCTTTTCTTCTACTGCTTCTCTTCTTCTGCCTTGTCGATCAGGTACTTGAAGAGGCGGTTCATGATGGCTGCTTCCGGAGCAGGGTTAGCGTGCATTTCTTCCGGATGCCACTGCACGGCGATCACCTTGCCGTCCGTGCTTTCCAAAGCTTCCGTCACCCCGTCGCTGGCGGTGGCTGATTCGGTCAAGTCCGGAGCCACTTCCTTGATCAGCTGGTGGTGAAAGGAGTTGGTCATAAGGCTGCTTTCACCCATGATCTTTTCCAGGGTTGTCCCGCTCTTGATCTTGACCACGTGGGTGCCCACGTCAGGCCGGGTAGCCTGCATGTGCTTTAAAGTGTGGCCTGGCCGCAGAGACAGGTCCTGCCACATACTGCCGCCGTGGGCCACGTTGATGATCTGGGCGCCCCGGCAGATGCCCAGGACCGGCTTGCCGGTTTCTTCCGCCCGCTTCAAGAGGGCCATGTCGAAGGCATCCCGGTCTGGCCAGGTTTCCCCGCTCTTTTGGTCAACTTCTTCACCATACAGGTGAGGGTCGACGTCATGGCCGCCGGACAGGATCAAACCGTCGACTAAATCCAGCTGCTGAAAGGCCATTTCTTCTCCGCCAGCGGTAAAAGGAATTACCAAAGGAATTCCGCCGTTCTTGAGGACTGAGTCCACGTAAGCGGCGTTGACGTAGGTCCGGGGCTCGCCCATGAAGGGGCCGGACTGGATCGTAACTTCTGAAGCTGAAATACCGATAACTGCTTTTACCATCTTATTCTCCCATGTCTACAAACTTCTCCACCGCCAAAGCGATGCCGTCCTGGTTGTTGCTGGCCGTGACGTAGTCAGCCGCGGCCTTGATCTCGTCGATCGCGTTGCCCATGGCCACCTTGAAGACCCCAGGCAGCTGGAAGTCAGAGAGGTCATTGTTGTTGTCGCCAAAAACCATGGTTTCTTCCGGCTTGATATTCAACAGATCCAGCAAAGTGGTCAGGGCCTGGCCCTTGGAGGTACCAGGAGTATTGAATTCCAGGCACTGGCCGCCGGAAGCAGAGATTTCGAATTCCTGCTCAGTTGCCGGACTGAAGCCAGCCCGGAACTTCTTCATCTTGCTAGGCAAAGAAACAAACTCGCCCTTGATGAATTCGTAGTGCTGGCCAGGCACCATCCGCTTGACCCCCATGTTCCGGGCCTTGGCTAGAAAGCCGACGCCGAAGGCACTGCCCTCTGGGGCTACATAGAAATCCTTGGTGTCCATGAAGTAAGGGCCAAAAATCCCCGTCTGCTTCAAGGCCAGCATGTGCTCCACGTTTTCATCAGTCAAGGGGCTGGCGCTTAGGACTTCCCCGTCCATCCGCTGGACCAGGCCGCCATTGTAGCAAATAGCAAAGTTGTCTGCCGGATCCAGCTTGAAGGGTTCAAAGACCTTCAAGACGCCAGGCAGGGGCCGGCCGGACAGGGGCACCACGTAAATTCCCTTTTCCCGGGCCTTTTTTAAAGTCGCCAGGGTCTTAGGGCTGACCTTCTTTCTGGAAGTCAGCAGGGTTCCGTCCAGGTCCACCGCGATTAATTTAATCTTCATGGATGTTTCCTTTCATCTTTGCTACTATTTTACGGCAAAAGGCGGCCTGCGCCTAATTTCACGCTTAGTTTTCCTTGTGCTTGGAATTTTGGCTGTTGTTTGGCCCCGGCTTGACCTGCTGCTTGAGCAGGTACTGCTGGATAATCTTCACCACCTGCTTGTTTTGCGGCAGGCTGGAGTGCTGGGCTTCAGCCCCGGTGACAGTCATCGTGGTATAGCCCTTGACCTGGTTCTGGAAGATGTACTTGCCGGCTTCCACGCTGCTTTCCGGCACGATCCCGTCGGATTCGTAGTTTTCCCCGCCGGACAGGGAGTAGACGATCATATTTTTCGGCAGGCGCTTGCGGTACTTGATAAAGTCCGTCAGCATTTGCGTCTTGTACTTGGTGCTCTTTTCACTGAAGTTGTAAGGCGAGCCCAGGGTCATCAAGCGCTTGATCGTGATTTCGTCTGAATAGTCGCTGTAGTAGTGTTCCAGCCAGTAGGTCCAGATCAAGCCCCCGTTTGAGTGGCCAAAAGCCTTGAAGTTGTTGAACTTGTAAGTCTTGGCAATTTCGTAAAAGGCATCGTCCAGCCAGCCGGCCTGTTTCTTGATGTTGTTGTAGCCGTCATGGTTGTTTTGGAAGCCAATCACGATAAAGGGCTCATTGTCCCCTTTTTTAATCGAGCCAGAGTAGGTCAAGGTCCCGTCTTCACTAATTTCCACCTTGAGCAGGCTGTGCTTATAAGGGGTATTCTCGTTAAGCAGGTCCACCAGCTCATTGAAGCGGTTGACGGTGGCACTTGAGCCGGGAACCATGATCAAAGGCGACAGCTGGGACCGCTGGCGTTCAGCGTGCTCCTTGTTGGTCTTTTTCATCCAGGAATATCCCGGAATGGCCAGCAAAATAATGATCGTCAAGGCGACGATGATCAGTTTCCAGTTGCTGCTCTTAAACATGACTATCATCCTCCATTTCATAGCTCTGCAGCAAGGCCTTGGTCCGGTTGTCCAGCTTGACGGCCGGAATCATCATGACCACGTCCAGGCAGAAGAGGAAGATGCTGAAAATCAAGGTCGGCCAGTTGCCGTTCGTGGCGAAAAACGGCACCAAAGGCCCCGGCGTCCCGGTCAAAATCGGGTAAACCGGCGTTGGCACGATGTGCAAAAAAATCGCCAAAGCCGCGATCAACATGTTCACGACTGGCACGAGGATCAGCTGGATAACATAGATCGGGTTGAGAATGACCGGCAGGCCAACTAGAAAGCCCCGGGAAGAACTGAACAGAAGCGGCCAGAGGTTCATCTTGGCCACGGTTTCCGGTTCCTTCCGTCTGCCCCGGATCAAGATGGCCACGGCTAAAGCCAGCACAACTGCGCAGCCGCCCATGACCCCGTAAGTTGAGATCAAGGATCCGCCCAGGTATGGGTAAGGGATCTTCCAGATTGAGCCACGCCGCATGACATAAGTCAGGTTGGCAGTCGCGGCAGCGGAAGTTTCAACATTGCTGAGGCGGAGGATCGGTTCTTCAATGCCCAGCCAGCTGAGGAAGGAGGCCAGGGCGGTTGAAGGCACGGTGATAAACAGGTTGTTGGAATTTTCAACTGTTGAAGTCATGGCACTGAGGCTGAAGTTGGCCTTGACCTTGCTGATGGCCGCGTAAAGGATCCCACCAATAATCACGCCACCGATCACGGTGACCAGGGTTAGCTTCAAGGCCTTGATCGCCCGGTCCTGGACCAGTTTGGTGTGCTCATAGTTAACCGGCTCATAATCGGCCCCTAACCAGTGGAAGACCTGTCCTACCCCATAACCCAGCAAGAGGGCAAAGAAGGTGTACTGGAAGCCCAAATAGCCCCCTGTAATCAAAGAAATCCGTCCGGTCAAGCCCAGCTGAAAGAGATAGACCATGACCAAGAGACTGGTCAGAGCACTGATCCCGGCCATCGTCGCATCTTTACGGTAGATTTTAGCCGTAAAGGAAGCTGAGAAATAAACCGTGAACAGGCAAAAAAGGCCGAAGATAACTTCAACCACGCATTGTGACAGGCTGGTCCCGATGTCCCAGAAACGGTCGCTCATGATTCTGTCAAAATCAAATAAATTGTAGATAAAACTTTCCGGCGCGAAGACGCTGTCCTGCAAGACCTGGAAAAAGGCCCCGACCGTCGCGATCGGCATCAGAACGGCAAAGGTTCGCTGGGCCACTCTGAAAAAGGAGCGGCGGCGCAGCCAGATGCACCACTTGGCTAATTTGTCCATTTACTCTTCCCCCCACAAAAACTATCTCAATTATACAAATTTCCTTAGTACTTGAGCAAACTTTTGCCGCAAAAAACCGGACCAATTTCTGGCCCGGTTTAAAAAGTAACAAGAAATGTATTTATTCAACACTTGTAGCTGTCTCAGTTGCCAATGTGGGGTTAACCAGCATTACCAAACCGATGATGAGTGTTAGTAATCCCATGGTAGCTGCCTGCTTTCTATGATGTCTGTGTTTAAAATTATAAGCTATGTTTTCATTCTAAAAGGCCAAGGAGAAGAATTGCGAGTCATCTGCCCATCCTTAAGAAATACTTTAGAAAAGTAAGTAGCTTATAACTTAAAAGAAAACAAACTGCAATTAACCTGTAACAAAGAGCAGAAAAAGAGAAAACAAAGAAGAGACAAATACAGAGAATACAAATAAAGAAACACAATCTGAAGAAGTGAAAACAGACAAAAAATAGACAGAAGACTTTTTGAATCTTCACAATGGACTTTACACAGTAAACATGTCCAATGAACATTCTGTCGAATTAAAATTAGAACCACCAATGATGCTGGAACATCCGACCCTTTCTACCGATTCATTGGCTTATCTTCTTCCAATTGTATACCCTTTCGGAAGAATCAATTTTATTATATCACTTATATAAAACT
>SFHY01000195.1 GCA_004556255.1 Lactobacillus delbrueckii | reverse complement strand
ATATCGGCTATAATTTGGTTAAACGCTTACAAGCGAAAGGAGAAAAATATGACACTTGATGGAAAAATTTTACAAGCTGTTGAAGAAATGCGGACTGGATCTAAGATGCATGACGACAAGCGCGATGAAGGCCTGCCAACCGAAATTCCAGAAGTCGAAAGAATCAATGACTTAAGCTATGGGCCAGACCCAAAGTGGAACTTGCTGGACATTTACTTGCCTAAGAAGCGGACCGGCAAGGTCCCGGTCATCATCAGCATTCACGGCGGCGGCTGGGTTTACGGGACTAAGGAAACCTACCAGTTCTACGGGCTGGGCCTGGCTAAAGAAGGCTTCGCCTTTGTCAACTTCAACTACCGCTTGGCTCCAGACGTCCAGTTCCCAGGCGAAATGGATGATGTCAACCGCTTGATGCACTGGGTAGCTGAACACGGAGCTGAATATGACCTGGACACGGGCAATGTCTTCTTAGTTGGCGACTCAGCCGGCGGGCAGATGGAAGAGCAGTACCTGACCATCTTGACCAATGACAAGTTCCGCCAGCTTTTTGGCTACGAACTGCCAAAATTGACAGTCAGAGCAGCCGCGCTTAACTGCGGTGCCTACTTCATGCTCACCCCGGGCTTTACTGATGGCGCGCCAGGCGCCTACTTTACCCCAGAAGCAGTCAGCGGCAAGGAAGAGATGCTGAACACAGAAAAGTATCTGACGCAAAACTTGCCACCGCTCTTCATCATGACGGCTAACCAGGACTTCCTGCACGATTCTGCTGTCCGCTTGGACGGCTACCTTTTGGCCAAGGAGATCCCGCATGAATTCCACATCTACGGGGATATGGAAAACCCGCGCGGCCACGTCTTCCACTGCAACCAAAGAGACGACATTGCCAAGCAGTGCAACCTGGATGAACTGAACTTCTTCAGAAAGTATTTAAAGCAGTAGCGACAATAAATAAACGCGCCCTTGTAAAAGGACGCGTTTTCGTTTGTTATTTTTGCTCTGGCTTGGGGCTGAGAATAACATAATAGATCTCACCAAAGTAGGGATTTTTCACCATATGGGCCACGGCATGCACGTAGATCCGCTTGTGGGTTTCTTTGGTGATGACATGGTAGTCCAAATGAGCCACTGCATCATCGCTGTCCCCCACCTGCTGGTTACAGCTCTCTACAGCTTCAGCATAGTCTTCTGGAGCGATCAAGCCCTTGACTTTCCGGCCGATAAATTCGATAAACGCTTCCATGCTAGAGCATTCCATAATCCTCAGCAGTTCCCTGTTAGCAAAAAGGATCTTCCCGTCATCAGCCCGGTAGATGAAGAAGGCACCAGGCAGGTTGACTGCTAAGTCGCGCAGATTAAAGCCCAGTTGCGCCCGTCCTTCCTTGACCATATCCGGGTGGTAAGCCGCCATCGTTCCCTTCCCGGTCATTTTCACGGCATAGAGGGCCGCATCAGCCTTGTTCAAGAGTTTTTCCCGGCTTGACCCCTGGTCCGGGTAAGCGGCGAAACCCAGGGAGAACGTGTAAGGATAGTCTTTGCCTTGGTAGCTAAAAGTCAACTTTTGCCGGAAGAGCTTTTTAAAAATCGCCCGTCCCTCGGTCATTGTCGTCCGCTTCAAAAAGACGGCAAATTCATCCCCACCGTTGCGGCAGACCAAGCCCAGCTGGCCGAAATTGTCTTGCAGGACCTTGGCAAAAGTCTTCAGCGCCGTGTCACCTGCATCATGGCCATAGAGGTCATTGATGTACTTGAAGTCATCGATGTCGATCAAGGCACCAACTGAAGGCTCTCCTTTATGTTTTTCCAGATATTTGCTTACGTCCCGGTCAAAGGCCTGCCGGCTCATGAGGCCGGTCAGATAGTCCGTGTCAACCAGCCGGGAAAGCCTTCTCCCTCGCTCAAGGTAATTGAGCAAAAGAGCAACCAGGACGGTGTTGATGATCACGGTAAAGATGCCAGAGAAGATTCCGGACTTGACCTCCTGTGGCATCTGCCCAGCATCCTTTCTGGCCGCCTCCAGTTTCCAGCTGCATCCCCCCAAGCGGAAGGTTACTTTTGCCTGGGCATTGTCTTTCTTTAGGGTGGAACTGAGCGTATGGTAGCTGCCAGTTATAATATGGGTCTTGGACAAGCGATAGTCATAACCCAACTTGTCCAGCTTCTTAAAGGTCGGCTTGAAGAGGTCTTTTCGCTTGATCGCGGTCACCGAGTAGCCCCAGAACTTGCCTTTGATAAAAATCGGCTTGAGGACAACCAGGGAGTTCTTGT
>SFHY01000194.1 GCA_004556255.1 Lactobacillus delbrueckii | reverse complement strand
CGGATCTACCCTTACCTGCCTTACCATTTGGAGATGACCAAGGAAAGCTCCTCCACTAACTTAAATGAAGCTTTAGACGAGTTTTACGCCTACCAGGCTAACCGGGACTGGGTCAAGCAGCGGTCCCAGCAGGTGACCCGGGTCGTCACTAATGAGACCAAAAAGCTCCAAAAGAAGCTGAAGAAGCTGGAAAAGCAGCTGGACAGTGCTGAAAACTCCGAAAACCTCAGAGTCTCCGGGGAACTTTTAACCGCCTACTTAAGCCAGGTTAAGCCCGGCATGGAAAAAATCGACCTGCCTAACTACTATGAAGGCAACCAGCCCATGACCATCAAACTTGACCCAGCCCTCTCCCCTCAGCGCAATGCCCAGAAATACTTCAAGCGCTACAAGAAGATGCGGGATTCCATCAAACACGTGACCGAGCAGATTGAGATTACGGAAGAAAACCTCCGCTACCTTGATTCCGTTCAAACGGAAATCGACAACGCTGACCCAGAAGACGTCGAAGCCATCAAGGAAGAGCTGATCAACCAAGGTTACCTTAGAGCTGAACAGAAGAAGCGCCGGAAGCCGAAGCTGACCGAAAAGAGCCTGAACAAGTTCAAGCTCAGCTCCGGCAAAACTGTTTTAGTCTGCAAGAACAACCTGCAAAACGACTGGCTTACCTTGAAGAAGGCTGACAAGAACCACTACTGGTTCCACGTCAAGAACATCCCCGGCTCCCACGTCATCTTGACCGACAGCCAGCCAAGTGACAGCGACATCCAGGAAAGCGCGGAGATCGCCGCCTACTTCTCCAAGGCCAAAAATTCCGCCCATGTGCCGGTTGACTACATCCAGGTCAAGAGGATCAAGAAACCTAACGGGGCAAAGCCTGGCTTCGTTATCTACACCGGGCAGAGGTCCATTGAAGTTACCCCGGAAGCTGACGATATTTTAGCTAAGCGGATTGACTAAGATGCAAAAAAGAACCGTATTATCCCAAAATGGTTAGTACGGTTCTTTTTCTATATATTCTGATAAAAAATTAGTTCTTGAAGCTGTGCACTGGGGCTGGAATCCGGCCACCGCGGTTGATCATCGCCGCGCTTGATTCCTTGTGAACAGGCATAATCGGGGCATAGCCGAAGAGGCCGCCAAATTCAATTGAGTCGCCCACGTCCTTGCCCGGTACTGGAATGACCCGGACAGCCGTGGTCTTGTTATTGATCATCCCGATCGCCGCTTCGTCAGCAATCATGGCACTGATCGTTTCAGCTGGCGTGTCGCCAGGTACGGCAATCATGTCCAGACCAACTGAGCAGACAGCGGTCATGGCTTCCAATTTGTCGACCGTCAAAATCCCCTTTTCTGCCGCTGCAATCATCCCGGCGTCTTCTGATTCCGGAATGAAGGCACCTGACAAACCGCCGACATGGCTGCAGGCCATGATGCCGCCCTTCTTGACAGCATCGTTTAACATGGCTAAAGCTGCCGTGGTCCCGTGAGTCCCCACGCTTTCCAGGCCGATTTCTTCTAAAATGTTGGCTACTGAGTCGCCTTGGGCAGGAGTTGGCGCCAAGGACAGGTCCACGATCCCGAAGTCAACGCCCAGGCGCTTAGATGCTTCCTGGCCCACCAATTGGCCCATTCTGGTAACCTTAAAGGCCGTCTGCTTGATGGTTTCAGCAACCACGTCCATGGATTCGCCCTTAACCTTTTCCAGGGCCGTTTTAACCACGCCAGGGCCGGATACGCCGACATTCAAAGCCACATCGCTTTCACCGACCCCATGGAAGCCCCCGGCCATAAACGGGTTGTCTTCAACCGCATTGCAGAAGATAACCAGGTTGCCGTTGTTCAGCGGGTCGATCTTTTCGTTTTCAATGACGATCTGGCCCATTTCCTTGACGGCATCCATGTTGATCCCGCTTCTGGTTGAGCCGACATTGACGCTGGAACAGACTCTTTCAGTTTCCTTTAAAGCTTGGGGAATTGACTTGATCAAGACCCGGTCACCGTTTTGGTAGCCCTTGTGCACCAAAGCTGAGAAGCCACCGATCAGGTCCACGCCGACTGCTTTAGCTGCCTTGTCCAAGGTAACCGCGTACTTAACGTAGTCGCTGTCCCCGGAAGCTGCCGCGATCAAAGAAATCGGAGTTACCGTAATCCGCTTGTTGGCAATCGGAATCCCGTATTCAGTTTCCAGCTCTCTAGCTACCTTGACCAGCTTTTCCGCCTTAGTCGTGATCTTATCATAGATCTTCTGGCAGGCCCGGTCACTGTCTGAGTCAATACAGTC
>SFHY01000193.1 GCA_004556255.1 Lactobacillus delbrueckii | reverse complement strand
AAAGATGACATATTGTACTCCAAGCATGAGCTTTTGATCAAGATGCTGCGGGAACTGAATTTTTCCAAAAAAGACATCATCTTGATCGACCGGGCTGAAGACCAGGGCCAGGAAATTCTGGAAAACCGGGGCAAGGCCCGGGTGGGGACAATCGTTCACGCTGACCACTTCAGTGAAGCCGAGACTAATGACGCCACCATCCTTTGGAACAATTACTATGAGTATGAGTTCGAGCATGCTGACCAGATTGACTTTTATGTGACGGCGACTGACCTGCAAAAAGAGCTGATGGAAGAGCAGTTCTTAAAGTATAAGGGCAAAAAGCCCCAGATCTACGTGATTCCAGTGGGCAGCTTGAAAGAGCTGAAGAAGCCGGACTTTGCCTCCCGCCAGCCTTTCAGTCTGGTGACGGCCTCGCGTTTAGCCAGTGAAAAGCATCTGGACTGGGCCATCCGGGCGGTGGCCAAAGCCAAGAAAGCCTTGCCGGAACTCAGCTTGGATATTTACGGGTCAGGTTCAGAGCGGACCATGCTGGAAGATGTGATCAAGGAAGTTGGAGCTGAGGACTATGTCCATTTAAAGGGCCACCAGCAGATGGATGACATCTACCAGTACTACCAGGGATATTTGACCTGCTCAACCAGTGAAGGCTTTGGCCTCACCTTGATGGAAGCAGTGGGATCGGGCCTGGCCATGGTCGGTTTTGACGTCCGCTACGGCAACCCGACCTTTATCTCTGACGGGGAAAACGGCCTGCTTTTGCCATATGACCGGCTGGCAACCGTGCCAGAGCATGTCAACGAAATGTCCAGGGCGATTGTCAAGCTTTTCTCTTCAGATTTGCGAGCCATGTCAGAGAAATCTTATGAGATTGCCGGCAAGTACAGGGACAAGCAGGTTGCCAAATTATGGAAAAAGGCCATAGAAAGTGAGCTGCACCGTGATTAATCTTTTCTTTGACTACAAGCAAAAAAGCCAGGACCTGGAGAGGTCGCTGAAACTGGCTGGTTACCAGCATCCAAGCGTGGTGATTCAAGACAACGGCTTTTTGCCAGAGGGCGTCGAATCACCCCTTAAGTATTTTTTAGGCTTGGCTGGATCTGAATTTACAGGCCGTCCCCGCTACTTTAACGAAATTGATCTGCCGGAATTCTGGGAAATCAAGGCGGACTCGCAAAGCGGGGAAGTCCTGGACCATGGGCAAAAGCGGGCCGATATCCGCTACTGGAAAAACAACCGCCGCCGGCAGGTCAGCCAGGTGGAATGGCTGGATAAGTTCGGCCAGATCCGGGTGATTGACCACTACAACCAGTGGGGGTGGAAGTACGCGGTGACCAGCTGCGATAAAAGCGGCCGGCAGGCCATGACCAGCTATTTTGCCTCCAACGGCCAGGAAGTTTTGATTCAGAACCATTTGACCGGGGATTACACCTACAATCTGCCGGATGGGGAAATCTACAACTTCAAGAACATCAACCAGCTGACGGCCTATTATCTGGAAGAAGCAGATTTTGACCTGGATGAAGTCATCTTTAATTCTCTGGGCAACTGCCTCTTCACCTTGATCCAGTTAAAGAAGAAGCCGTCCCGCAACCTCCTTTTCTGGCAGGAAATCAGCCAGGGAAGCGTGCCGGAGAACATGCTGTATCTTCTGGAAGACAACCTGCCAGGCGGCAGGGTGATTGTCCAAGACAGAGCCGAATATGAAAAGATCACCGGCCAGCTGGACCGGCAGATGGCTGAGAAGGTCAACTACCTGGGGATGGTTTACCCGTTCAAGCGGGAAAACCAGGCCAGAAAACGGGCCTTGATCTTGACCAATTCCGACCAGATTGAGTGTCTCAAGCAGCTGGTTGAGGGCTTGCCGGACTGGCACTTTGACATTGCCGCCGTGACGGAAATGTCCGGCCGGCTGATGAATTTTGGCCATTATGAAAACGTAGCCCTCTACCCAGTTGCCAGAAACAAGGACGTTGCCCGCCTGCTGGAAGAAGATGACCTCTATTTGGACATCAACTATGCTAATGAAATTTTGCAGGCCGGCCGGCAGGCTTTTGAAAACCGCCTTTTACTTTTGGCCTTCAGGGATACTTTGCATTCGCCGGAATATGTAGCAGCGGAAAATATTTTCGCGGCCGGGGACGCGGCAGGGATGATTACCACGATCAAAGAATTATAAGATCCTAAAGAATATGGCCGCCTGCTTAGCTTGCAAGAAGACCATGCCGGGTCAGAAACGGCTGAGCATTTCCGGGAAATTTTGGCAAAGAGCCTGCAAGAATAATGT
>SFHY01000192.1 GCA_004556255.1 Lactobacillus delbrueckii | reverse complement strand
AAATTAGTTTTAATCCGTCACGGTCAAAGTGAATGGAACCTTTCAAACCAATTTACTGGTTGGGTTGACGTTAACTTGTCAGACAAGGGTGTTGAAGAAGCCAAGAAGGCTGGTCGTTTGATCAAGGAAGCCGGCTTGGAATTTGACCAAGCTTACACTTCAGTTTTGACCCGTGCGATCAAGACTTTGCACTTTGCTTTGGAAGAAAGCGGCCAACTCTGGGTTCCAGAAACTAAGACCTGGAGACTGAACGAACGTCACTACGGCGCTCTGCAAGGCTTGAACAAGGCTGAAACTGCTGAAAAGTACGGCGACGAACAAGTTCACATTTGGCGTCGTTCATACGACGTTTTGCCACCAGTTTTGGCTGACGACTCAGAATTCAGCCAAGCTAACGACCGTCGTTACGCAAACTTGGACCCACACATTGTTCCTAAGGCAGAAAACCTGAAGGTTACTCTGGACAGAGTTATGCCATTCTGGGAAGACCACATTGCTCCAGACCTTCTGGCTGGCAAGAACGTGATCATCGCTGCCCACGGCAACTCACTGCGTGCCTTGACTAAGTACATCGAAAACATCTCTGACGAAGACATCATGGATGTTGAAATGAAGACTGGTGAGCCAGTCGTTTACACTTTCGACGACAAGTTGAACGTTGTAAGCAAGGAAAAGCTCGACTAAGTCCTCTTTCCTTAATAAAAGCGAAGCTCCGGCTTCGCTTTTTTTATAGGACTGATTAAGGATTGACAGATGACTTGCTAAGATGATAGCTTAGATAAGAAAGTTGTGCACAGGGATACTTACCGGAAAATATCGCGCGCCCGCTTTGACTGTTTTTTACAATTTCAATAAGAAAAGGCGGCAGGCAAAAGTTGGCGGTGCTTTTTTGCTATAATACAGACTAATGTCATTTTTTAAGTAGGTATCGATTTATGAAGAAAGAAGACAAGCTGGGCATTCCTGAAACCCGGCAGCATGCCAGAAAACGCAAGCAGAAGCGGGTCCGCAACTGGATCATCGGTATTTTGGCAGTTGTCTGCGCCATTGCTGCCGGAGTGGGCCTGTATGCCGCCCATCTGTACAAGACGGCTGAGCAGGCGGCCAACAAGGCTTATGACTCAGAAAACGCGGTCAAGACAACTTATGGTGAATTCAACGGCAAGAAGCCTTTTGCCGTCATGCTCTTAGGGACCGACACCGGGGCCTTGGACAGAACGGAAAAGCGCGGCAATACTGACACGATCATCGTCGTTGTGGTTAATCCGAAGAAGAAGAACTACACGATGATCTCGATTCCGCGGGACACCATGGCTGACATGGTTGGCGATGATTCAAACGACGTGCAGAAGATCAACGCGGCCTATTCGATCGGCGGAGCCAAGATGGCCATGCAGACCGTCTCTAACCTCTTGAATATTCCGGTCAAGTACTATGCCCTGGTTAACATGGGCGGGCTGATGAAGCTGGTCGATTATGTCGGCGGGATTTATGTGACGCCGCCTCTGACCTTTACCTACAGCGGCTTTCCTTTCAAGAAGGGGGTCCGCCAGCACTTAAACGGTCAGGCGGCTCTGGCTTACAGCCGGATGCGCTATGATGATCCGCAGGGTGACTACGGCCGGCAAAAGCGGCAAAGAGAAGTCATCACCAAGCTGGTCCAGAAGCTGGCCACGGCAGATTCACTGACGAACTTTAGCAAGATCGCCAATAACCTGTCATCCAACGTGAAGACCAACTTGAACTTCCAGGCTTTGAAGTCTATCCTGGCCAACTACTCAGACTGCACTTCTTCCAGCGACAGCGACTATCTGCACGGCTACAGTGCCTACGTTGGCGACGCGGCCTACCAGATCGCGCCAACCAGTGAACTGCAGCGGATTTCCAACAAGATCAGAAAGCTGCTGGGCTTGAAGACGGCGACAGTCTCCAACCGGGAAACCGAGCTGAATAGCTTAAACGAGACTGCCGGCTTTAAGTTTGGCAGCGGTGAGACCCAGAACTACACGATCTATGATCCGGGCACGACGGCTGACAGCGTCAAGAGCGGCAAGACAAGTTCAAAGTCCAGCTCTAAATCCAGCAGCCAGGCTTCCAGCAGTACAACTGCTTACAGCACTAGTTCCAGCACAGCGGACTATTCTGGCAGCACAAATTACGATACGACTTATAGCTACAGTTATAATTACAATCTTAAACTTCCCACATCAAAAAAACTATGAAGCCTTGAAAACTCAATAGTTTAGCCAGTAAATATTCAATTAAGCTGCTAGTGATGGCGATATAGCCTC
>SFHY01000191.1 GCA_004556255.1 Lactobacillus delbrueckii | reverse complement strand
CAAACAAGAAAAACGATGCCGCGAGGCATCGTTTTTTTGCGCATGATTGGTTTGACTGACTAGCATTCAGTCATTTCTGTTTTGCTCTTTGGCAAAAAGTAGTAAACGAGGTCAATGACCGCTTGGGCAAACATTACCCCGGCCATCCAGTACATGGCCATCATCATCTTGTCGGTAAAGGTGTAGAAGGCGACGATGCCGTACAGTAAGACCCATAAAATCTTCAAGTAAAGGTTGTTGTTCATCATAATTCTTTTCCTCCAAATTTTTTAGTGATGGCTGGCCCCGCTGATCGCGTCGTGGTGGCTGGCGCCAGAAGCGGCGTCGTGGTGGCCTTCATGGCCGGCTCTTGAAGCGGCAGTAACGGCTTCGACCAAGCGGCGGCTGGTTTCGGCTTCAGCCGCGTGGAAGCAGGCACCCATATCCATGTCTTCAACGTCCATCCCTGGCATGAAGACTTCACCAGGTTCAACGCCCATTTCTTCAGCAAAGGCGTTGGTGATGGTTTCCATGTCCATCAGCTTGTAGGTCTTGTCTGGATCCTTTGGGTCAACAATTTGGATCTGGGCCATCATGCCGGCATCTTCGTGTTCGATGATGTGGCAGTGGTACATGAAGACCCCGGCGTTTTGGAAGTAGACCTTCAGGCGGACAGTTTCGCCTGGGCCGACTTCAATAGTGTCCTTGTAGACATTGATTTCGTTCGGGTAAGGCTTTTGTCCGTTGCGGGAAACAACCAGGAAGTGGGCCCCGTGGATGTGGAAGGGGTGCAGCATCCCTGAAGCAGAGTTGTTGGTGTTGGTTACGTCCCAGTATTCAACTGAGTTCAAGGTCTGCTTCATGTCGATTCTGTCCATGGCGAAGCGGAGACCGTTGATCTTGTCGTGGTCGTCCATGGTTACGTGGCGGACTGGCGCTTCGCTGTTTACAGCCGGGTCGTCCGGAGTGAAGATGTTGAATGGCAGTTCACGGTCGTCTTTTTCAAAGGCGTGGATGCGGAATTCAACCAGCTTGAAGTCGTCAGTGTAGAGGCTGACAACGTCGCCTTCCTTGTAGCCGGCAAAGTCAACGATGACTTGTTGTCTTTCCCCTGGCCCAATCAAAAGCTTCTTAACGTCAATCGGGTGTCTGAGGAAGGAGTCGTCCCCGCCGATTTGCGTCATGGTCAGATCGTTTTCAAAGTGCAGGCGCCATTCCCGGCGGTCAGACCCGCCCAAGAAGAGCAGGCGGACCTTTTGGGTCGTCACGTCAACGTAAGGACGGACCACGCCGTTGATCATAGGCACTTCACCAAAGACGCCCATCGGGTCGTAGTCAGCCCGGTAGTCGAGCTGGTTGTCGTGGAAAGTCCGGTCTTGCAAGATGATTGGGAATTCATCAACCCCGTAGTTCTTTGGAATCGGCAGGCGGGCTTCGTTGTCGTCAGTAACCACAACCCCCATGGCCAGGCCCATCCAGACCTGCATGGCCGTTGACGGGCATGGGTGAGCGTGCAGCCAGGTCAAAGCGGCTGGCTGCTTGACCGTAAATTCGATGTCTTTTTCTTCGCCAGGGTAAACTGGGGCGTGGCAGCCGCCGTCAGTAATTGGTCCCGGAACTTCCATGCCGTGCCAGTGGAATGAAGTGAGGACAGGCAGGCTGTTCTTCAAACGCACGTGGACTCTTTGCCCGGTCTTGACTACCAGGGTCTGGCCCAAAAGGGGAGCGTTGTAGCCCCAGGTCTTGGTCTTCTTGCCTGGCAGGATCTGGCTTTCGCCTTCCTGGGCCTCGATGGTGTAGTAGATGTCATTGCCGTCAACCTTGTCCGGCGCCAAAAGCGGGGGAACAGCCAAAGGCTGGGCCTCAACGCCAGCTGGAATGGTCAGCGGCTTGTAGCCCATGTGGTTCTTGTCAAAGTCTTTTTCAGCATAAAAGTAATCCGGATAAACTGTCATGTTCAGTGCCTCCTTATTTTTACTAAATCAACAGTTTAAAATTGCTGCTTTTTACACATTCACTTTCTTTTCTAAAAGCGCTTTCCAGTGCTCAAAGCAGATTGTAGAACTATTTTTTAATAAAAAAATTGTTGGATATCGTGAATATAATGATTTTTATTCTCAGCAAGAGGATGTATATCATTATTCATATTATGAATATACTTATTCACCTTTGGTATCAATAATAAATTGTTTATTAAATGATAGTCATATGGTAATTGATAAAATATTTAATCCAGAAAATATTCATAGATTTAATTTTGATCATGAGATTGATAATATAAATAATGAGATTAATAAAATACCGAATAATAAAATTAAGGAGAAAAT
>SFHY01000030.1 GCA_004556255.1 Lactobacillus delbrueckii | reverse complement strand
CAGAAGAAGCTTTGACGATCGTCAGAGCTTTTTTCTTTGCCCGAAAACAGACGATTTTTTCTATCCGCTTGAAAAATAAAAGGCTTTCTTGCTCTTTTTTCAGGTCAAAACAGGAGTAAGAGGAATTTTTTGCTTAAAAACTGAACACAAATCCCTTTTTTCCAACAAAAGAATGCCGGATTTTGTTAGAATAGAACTGGTAAATGCTGTTTTTTTCGGAGGGAATTATGTCTTACAAGGACAACATCAAGCTTTTTGCGCTTAACTCAAACAAACCGTTGGCAGAAAAGATCGCTAAGCGGATGGGGTTAAAGCTGTCAACCTCAAGCGTCGTTCGCTTCAGCGACGGTGAAATTCAAGTCAACATCGACGATTCTGTCCGTGGCAAGGACGTCTTCTTGATCCAATCCACCAGCGCGCCGGTCAACGACAACCTTATGGAACTTTTGATCATGATCGACGCTGTCCGCCGGGCCAGTGCCGCTTCCGTAAACATCGTCCTGCCTTACTACGGCTACGCTCGTCAAGACCGGAAGACCCGGGCCAGAGAACCAATCACTGCTAAACTGGTCGCAGACATGATTCAAGCTGCCGGGGCTGACCGCGTCCTCTCGCTGGACTTGCATGCTCCTCAAATCCAAGGTTTCTTCGACATCCCCGTCGACAACCTGATGGGCGCTCCTTTATTGGCTGATTACTTCTTGAGCAACCACCTGGAAGAAGATGCCGTTGTCGTTTCTCCAGACCACGGCGGCGTTACCCGGGCAAGAAAATTAGCTGAATTCCTGGGCACTTCAATCGCCATCGTTGACAAGCGCCGGCCAAAGGCCAACGTTGCCGAAGTCATGAACATCATCGGTGACGTCAAGGGCAAGCGGGCCATCTTGATCGACGACATGATCGACACTGCCGGTACCATCACTCTGGCTGCCCAGGCCTTGAAGGACGCCGGCGCTACCGAAGTTTACGCCTGCGCGACCCACGCCGTTTTGTCCGGCCCAGCCGTAGACCGCTTGAACAATTCCGTAATCAAGAGCCTGGTCTTGACCGACTCAATCCAACAGCCAGCCGAAAAGAACCTCGACAAGATGATTCTCGTTTCCGTTGGGCCTTTGATGGGTGACGCTATCAAGCTGATCATGGAACACAAGCCAATGAGTCCGCTCTTTGATACCCGTTACGACGCTAACAAGTACAAGGACAAGTAAGGACCTGTATGTAAAAACAACCGTTGCGAATTCTGCAACGGTTGTTTTCTTTTGGAAATTATTCTTTTGCCTTATTTTTTCGTAAGCAATTCTCCGTTTTTCAGGTATTGCTGGAAATCTGCCTGCTTGAGCATGGCGACCGGGAAGAAGAAGCGTTCATCGCCCTGCAGGGTCCCGTTTAAGGCCTTAACCAGGGGGCTGAGCTGGGACAGCTCGATCAAGCTGCCGTCTTCCTGCATGATCTCAATCTGGCTGTTAGCGTTCTTGCCGCTTGGCTTATAAGCGTCATATGGCTCGTCAAAAGCTGACCCTACTCCGGTATAGTAGTCCGGGTCAAAGCCGGCGGCCTTGATCAAGTCCTTTAATTTTGGCAAAAGCTGCTTGCTTTCTTTGTTGATCTTCGCGCTGGCTAAAGGCCGCCGGAAGAGATAGCGCTTGGTCAAGTCCGCCAAAACCGGGTCGCTGGACTCAGTCCACATGCTGAAGTTGGTCTCCATGACCCCGTCATCCATCTTCAAGTAGTCCTTTAAGTCCCAGGTCCCGGCCAAAAATCTGGCTAAACTTGGCGTAACCGGAAGTTCTTTTTCCTGGTAGAGGTACTGGGCCCGCTTCAAAAGATGGTGAAGGATGACCTCCATGGACCGGTTGACCCGGTGGTAGTAGATCTGCTGGTACATCTGGTAGCGGGAGACGATATAGTCTTCAACGGCATGCATCCCGTTAGCCGTAAAGCAAACCCCTGCTTCATAAGGGCGGATGACCCGCAAGATCCGGGAAAGGTCAAATTCCCCATAAGAAGCCCCCGTGAAGTAGGCATCCCGCAAAAGGTAGTCCATCCGGTCGGCGTCCGCCTGGCTGGAGATGAGCTTGACCACCTGGGGATTAGGGTAGGTCTTGGCGATCACGCTGGCCACCGCCTTTGGGAAGTCCGGGTCGACCTTGCTTAAAGCCTGGTTGACCTCAGTGGAAGGATCCAGAATGATCTGCTGGCCGATCTGCTCATGGTTGGTGCCGAAAAGGTGCTCAAAGGTGTGAGAGTATGGGCCGTGGCCGATGTCATGCAAAAGGCCGGCCATCTGCACCAGCAGGTTTTCGCTGGGGTCCCAGAGTCCGTTGCCGGTACTTTGACTAGGGTATTTGTCAGTAAAAAGGTTGCTGATCCGGCGGGCCAGTTCGTAGACGCCCAGGTTGTGCTCAAAGCGGGTGTGGGTAGCGCCGGGGAAGACGAAGGCCGTCGGGCCCAGCTGCTTGATCCGCCGCATCCGCTGGAATTCTTGCGAGCGGACGACTTCCAGGGCCACTTGGGTGTCCAGGTGGATATAGCCATGGACCGGGTCACGGACGACGACTTCGCGGGCCAGTTTAGGACTGTCAAATTTTGTCAAAAGTAAATCCTCCATTCTTATTGTTTTATATTTTTGCCAAAACATAGTAAGATATGCTTGACTAGCTATAGAAATTATAGCAAAAGTTGCCAGAGGCCGCTGCTTGCGGCTGTTAAAGGAGAAGAATTTTTTTATAAAGATGAGCAAGATTAAGATCGATTTGACGAGCAAGATCACCCAGGGCGAGCAAACGGAAACCATCCGCCAGCAGGCAGAAGGCGAATTGCGGGAAGACGGCGCGGTGAAAAGAATTTCTTACGAGGTGGAAAAGGTGCCGGTCAAGATGCTCGTAAAAGAGCAGGAGCTCTTGATCCGGCGGGGGACTGACCACAGCAACTTCTCCCAAATGCATTTTATTTTAGGCGAGAAGGGGCAGTGCAAGTACGTGGTTGAGGGCCGGCAGCTGGATCTCTTGTCGGAAACCAAGCGCCTGGAATTGAAAGAAAATGCCGCTGGTCAGCAACTTGAAGTTGAATATGACCTCTTTAGTGGTGTAGACTTAATTGGTAGTTATGCCGTCTCGTTGATTTTTGCTTAAATGACGTGTAAAATAGACAAGATTGAATAGAGAGGACGTTCAACTGTGGGATTAGCTGATTTTAAAGACGTGGATCGCAACGAATTGTCAATGATTGAAGTTGCACACGCAATTTTGGAAGACCGTGGCGAAAGAATGGCTTTTGCCGATATCGTTAACGAGGTGCAAAAGTACTTGAACAAGAGCGACGAAGAAATTCGCCAGCGCCTGCCGCAATTTTACACGGACATGAACACCGATGGCCGCTTCATTTCCATGGGTGAAAATGTCTGGGCCCTGCGGACCTGGTTCAAGTTCGAAGCTGTCGATGAAGAAGTCGACCACCCAGAAGACGACGGCGACGAAGCATCAACTCGCAAGCACCACAAGAAGGTCAACGCCTTCCTGGCCACGACTGAAGGCGACGACGTAATCGACTACGAAAACGACGACCCAGAAGACGAAGACTTGTCCGACGACAGTGACGCTGACGAAGATGACGACAACTCCGGCGACGATTACGACTACGATGACGATTACGACGACAATGAAGACGACGAAGATGACGATTCATTGCCAGATGGGATCGAAGGCCAGCTGTCACAAATGGATGACGACGACCTTGATGACGATGAAGACGAAGAATAGGATTTTGTCCTTGACTTGCGGCTGAAAAGTCGTTATTATTTTGCTTGGGCACCCTATGTGCGTTTAGCTCCCTAATTGCTAGGGAGCTTTTTTATTATTTTTCAAAGGAGAGCTCAATGACCAAATATATCTTTGTGACTGGCGGCGTTGTTTCATCATTGGGGAAAGGGATTACTGCATCAAGCATTGGTCGCTTGCTGAAGAACCGCGGCTTAAAAGTTACCATGCAGAAGTTCGACCCATACATCAACATCGACCCCGGCACGATGAACCCTTACCAACACGGTGAAGTTTTCGTGACTGATGACGGTACGGAAGCTGACCTTGACTTGGGCCACTATGAAAGATTGGTCGACGTTAGAACCAGCAAGTACTCTAACGTGACGACTGGCAAGATCTACCAGGAAGTCCTGCAGCGCGAACGGCGCGGCGACTACCACGGCGGCACTGTACAGGTGATCCCGCACGTAACTAACATGATCAAGGAAAAGGTCATGCGGGCAGCGCAAATGACCGACACTGACGTGGTTATTTCCGAAATTGGCGGTACGGTCGGCGACATGGAATCAACTCCGTTCATGGAAGCCATCCGGCAAATGCGACGGGAAGTCGGCTCAGAAAACGTCATGTACGTGCACGTTACCTTCGTTCCTTATCTGCGGGCAGCCAAGGAACTGAAGAGCAAGCCGACCCAGCAGTCAGTTTCCATGCTGCGGTCAATCGGGATCCAGCCAAACATGCTGGTTCTCCGCTCAGAAATGCCAGTTCCGCAGGAAATGAAGGACAAGATCTCCACTTTCACCGACGTTCCAGTCGACTACATCGTGGAATCTTTGGATGCGCCATCTCTGTTTGACGTGCCGTTGTCCTACCAGGAACAAGGCGTTGACCAGAAGATCGTTGACTTCCTCCACATCGACAGCCCGAAGCCGGTTGCCGACATGGACGAATGGCGCCGGATGGACGAACGGGCCAAGAACTTGAAGTACAAGACCAAGATCACCCTGGTCGGCAAGTACGTTGAACTGGAAGATGCCTACATTTCCGTAACTGACGCTTTGCAGCACGCCGGCTACCTGTACAACAGCAAGATCGAAGTTGAAAAGATCCAGGCTGAAGACATCACTGAAGACAATGTGGCAGAACTTTTGAAGGACACCCAGGGCTTGATCGTGCCAGGTGGTTTCGGCACCCGGGGCCTGGAAGGGATGATCACTTCCATCAAGTACGCCCGCGAACACGACATTCCATTCCTGGGGATCTGCCTGGGGATGCAGATGGCCAGCGTGGAATTCGCCCGCAACGTTTTGCACTTGGAAGACGCCAACTCAGCTGAAGCAGAACCAAACTGCAAGAACAACATCATTGACTTGATGGCTGACCAGCGTGACCAGGAAAAGATCGGCGGCACCTTGCGTCTGGGCCTGTACCCAGCCATGCTGAAGGCTGGCAGCAAGACCCGGGAATGCTACGACGGCCAGGAAGTTATCCAGGAACGTCACCGTCACCGCTACGAATTCAACAACAAGTACCGGGAAGCCTTTGAAAAGGCCGGCATGACCTTCTCAGGTGTTTCTCCAGACAACCACCTGGTGGAAATCGTTGAAATCACGGACAAGAAGTTCTTTGTTGCCGCTCAATACCACCCGGAATTCCTGAGCCGGCCAAACCGGCCAGAAGGGCTCTTCAAGGGCTTTATTGGGGCAGCCAGCGGTTTGCAGGTCGACAAGTTCTAAATTTTGTACGATAATAATAGATAGTGACAAGAGAAGAGAAACCTCTTCTCTTGTTTTTTTGACGAAGATCTATTAACATTATTATGATAATTTGACAAAAGAAAAGGACTACTTTCCCAAATGAAGCAAATGATAATTCACGGAGGGAAACCCCTGCAAGGCGACATCTGGATTGGCGGCGCGAAGAACTCAACGGTAGCGCTGATTCCGGCCTCAATCCTGTCGAGAACGCCGGTGACCCTGGAATCAGTTCCGCGGATTGCCGACGTTGATAATTTGATGGACTTGTTGAGCGAAATGGACGTGCACTGCGACTTCCACGAAACGACCCTGCAAATTGACCCGACTGAAATCAAGATGAGTCCCCTGCCAGCTGGGAAGATTAAGAGCTTGCGCGCGTCTTACTACTTTATGGGCGCTTTGCTCGGTCGTTTTGGCAAGGCGGTTGTAGGTTTTCCTGGTGGCGATGACATTGGCCCGCGGCCGATTGACCAGCACATTATGGGCTTCCAATCCCTCGGCGCCGACGTTAGATATGAAAATGAGCAGATTGTAATTACCGCGCCTGATGAAGGGTTGAAAGGGGCCCAGATTCACCTGAAGATGGCTTCTGTTGGGGCAACGATGAACATCATCATGGCCTCAGTCACGGCCAGCGGCCGGACGGTGATCGAGAACGCGGCCAAGGAGCCGGAAATCATCGACCTGGCAACTTTCTTGAACAACATGGGGGCCAAGATCCGCGGGGCGGGGACTGACACCATCAGAATCGACGGGGTTGACCGCCTGGAGGCTAAGGTGCCGCACACGATCATCCCTGACCGGATTGAAGCCGGGACTTACATTTCCATGGCAGCCTGCATCGGCAACGGGATCCGGATCCACAACATCATCGCTGAACACCTTGACGCCTTTTTGGCCAAGGTGGAAGAAATGGGCGTGGTAATCGACACTGATGAAGACTCCCTCTTCGTTTACCCGGCCGGGGACCTGCGCATGGTTCAAGTCAAGACCGGGACCTACCCGGGCTTCGCGACTGACTTGCAGCAGCCGATCACGCCGCTTTTACTGACGGCTAAGACCGGGGAAGGGGTCATCATCGACCCGATTTATCCGAAGCGGACCCGGCACGTGCCGGAACTGCAGAAGATGGGGGCTTCCATCACTGTCGTTAATAACATCATCCTGGTTCATCCAGGCAGCCGCTTGCACGGGGCGGTGGTTCACGCTGACGAAATCCGGGCCGGGGCCTGCTTGATGCTTACGGGCTTGATGGTTGACGGTGAAACGGTCATCAACAATGCCGGCAATATCTTGCGCGGCTACGACCGGGTGGAAGAAAAGCTGCGCCAGCTGGGAGCTGACGTGGTCATCCAGGACGTGGAAGATTAACTTGAGCCCTTGTCAAACGGGCTGGATAGTGGTACTATATTAGAGTTAATCGATTAATCTATGGCCTGCAGAGGGCTATGGCAAAGGAGTTTTAGAATTATGAAACAAGGTATTCACCCAGATTATCAAGAAGTTTGCTTCATGGACTCAGCAACTGGTTTTAAGTTTGTTGCCGGCTCAACTTTGAAGTCATCAGAAACTGTTGAATTCGAAGGCAACACTTACCCATTGATCCGTGTTGAAATCTCATCAGATTCCCACCCATTCTACACTGGCAAGCAAAAGTTTGCCGCAGCCGATGGTCGAATCGAACGTTTCAACAAGAAGTACGGCTTCAACAAGAAGAACTAATCGTTCTCTTTACTTTAAAAGCAGCCCGCTTGGGTTGCTTTTTTTATTGCGAAGAGCGCTAAACAACGTATAATATACTAAGTGTTAATTTATTCTCAAGGAGCAGTATTGGAATGAAAATGCAGTTGGCAGAAATCGCCCAAGCCTTAAATACCAGTTGTGAAGGAGACGCGGAAACGGTCATTACCTCAGTGGCCTTTGACTCAAGAAAGATCAGCCAGGGCGCCCTCTTTGTCCCGATCAAGGGGGAAAGAGACGGCCATGACTTTGTGGGTTCAGCCATTGAAGCCGGCGCCAGCGCCACTTTGTGGGAAGCTGGCCACCCGGGCAAGCCGGAAGGCATCGCGGTTTTAGAAGTTGCCGACACCTTGAAGGCCATGCAGGATCTGGCCCGCTACTACCTGCAGAAGGTCAACCCAACCGTGGTCGGCATCACCGGCTCAAACGGCAAGACCACGACCAAGGACATGGTGGCGGCGGTTTTGGCCAAGCGCTTCAACGTTTACAAGACCCAGGCCAACTTCAACAATGAAATCGGCGTGCCGATGACCATTTTGGAAATGAAGCCGATCACTGAGATCCTGGTTTTGGAAATGGGGATGGACCGGGCTGGCCAATTGCATGAACTGAGCCAATTGGCCCGGCCGGACGTGGCGGTCATCACCATGATCGGGGAAGCCCACATCGAATTCTTCGGCAGCCGGGACAAGATCGCCGACGCCAAGATGGAAATCACAGACTTTTTGCAAGAAGACGGTGAGTTTATCTACAACGGTGACGAGCCTCTCCTGGCGGAAAGAGCCGCTAAGCTTTCCCAGGACAAGTCCACCTTCGGCTTTGCTGACTCTGACACCATTCATGCCAGTGACCTCCGCAGCACCATGCACCATTCCTTCTTCAAGATCAACGGAACTGACCGGGAATTCTCAATTCCGATGATCGGCCGCCACAACGTGGCTAATGCCATGGCCGCTATCTTGGTTGGCCGCCACTTCGGGGAAAGCGACGAGGAAATCGCCGCTGGCCTGGCCAACTTCGTGCCAACGGCCAACCGGATGGAATGGGAAAAGGGCGACTGCGGCGAAGACATCATGAGCGATATCTACAACTCCAACCCAACGGCCGTTAAGGCCGTGACTGCCTCCTTTGGCCAGGTTCCAGTAAGTGAAGGCGGCCGCCGCATCGCGGTTTTGGCCGACATGCTGGAACTGGGCAGCCGGTCAGCCGACCTGCATAAGGGCCTGGCTGCCTGCTTGGACCCGGACAAGATCAACGTCCTTTACCTTTACGGGCCGGAGATGAACCACCTTTACCAGGCCTTGCTGGACAAGTACGGCCAGCAGAATCTGCACTACTACCCAGAAGATGAGATGAGCCACTTAATCGATGATTTAAAGAGCGACATCCACAGCCAGGACATCGTTTTGCTGAAGGGGTCCCACGGGATGCACCTGGAACGAGTCCTTGACAGACTGAAATAGGAGAACAATTTGAAATTTACTGAACTAGGATTGAACGACAATATCTTAAAGGCAATCAAGCGGTCAGGCTTTGAAGAAGCCACCCCGATCCAGGCCCAGACCATTCCTTTGGCTCTGGCAGGCCAGGACGTGATCGGCCAGGCCCAAACCGGGACTGGGAAGACGGCTGCCTTTGGTCTGCCAATCCTGCAAAAGCTGGACAAGCAGGAGCAAGCCATCCAGGCCATCGTAATTGAACCGACCAGAGAACTGGCTATCCAGACCCAGGAAGAACTTTTCCGCCTGGGTAGAGATGAAAAGGCCAAGGTCCAGGTCGTTTACGGCGGGGCTGACATTGGCCGGCAAATCCGGGCCTTGAAGAAGGTGCCGGAAATCCTGGTCGGGACTCCTGGCCGGCTTTTGGACCACTTAAAGCGCAAGACCATCAAGCTGGACGGCGTCAAGACGGTTGTTTTGGACGAAGCCGACGAAATGCTGGACATGGGCTTTATCCAGGACATCGAAAGCATCTTGACTTATGCTGAAAACCGGGACCAGACCCTATTGTTCAGCGCGACTATGCCAAAGCCAATCCAGGCTTTGGGCGAAAAGTTCATGCATGATCCGCAAGTCGTGAAGATCAAGGCCAAGGAACTGACGGCTGATTTGATCGACCAATACTTCGTCCGCGTCCGGGAAAACGAAAAGTTCGACACCATGTGCCGGCTGATCGACGTGGAAAATCCGGACCTGGCCGTGGTCTTTGGCCGGACCAAGCGGCGGGTTGACGAACTGACCCGGGGCCTGGTTGCCCGGGGCTACAACGCGGCCGGCATCCACGGCGACCTGACTCAGGCCCGCCGGATGCAGGTGCTCAAGCGCTTCAAGGAAGGGGAGCTTGACATTTTGGTAGCTACTGACGTAGCCGCCCGGGGCCTGGACATTTCCGGGGTTACCCATGTTTACAACTACGACATTCCGCAAGACCCGGACTCCTACGTCCACAGAATCGGCCGGACCGGCCGGGCCGGAAAGAGCGGGATGAGCGTGACCTTCGTGACGCCAAACGAGATCGGCTACATGCGGACTATCGAGGACTTGACCAAGAAGAAGATGTCTCCACTGCGTCCGCCGACAGATGCCCAGGCCTTTGCCGGGCAGATGAAGCAGGCGGTCTTGAAGGTTGACGACCTGTTGAGCGGGGATTTGAGCAAGTATGACGACGCGGCCGAAAAGCTGCTGGAAAACTACTCAGCTGAAGATATCGCTGCCGCTTTGCTGAAGGAATTGTCTAACGACAGCGAGGTCAAGGTTACCATCACCCCTGAAAAGCCTCTCCCTTACCGGGGCAAGCACTCAGGCGGCCACGGCCGGGGGAGCCGCAGCCGGAGCGGGAACAAGAACTTCAAGGGCAAGCGCAATTTTGACAGAAAGAAGCGCAAGCCTGGCTTTAAGATCCACGGCCGGAAGGGCTAATTTCTTAAAAAAGTAAAAAGGACCGGGCTTTTGTCCCGGCCCTTTTCTCTTTGTGCTATTATTTAAACAGCGTGAGGTGGAAAGATGATCAAAAATATCGGCGTGGACCAGATTGAGGTGGACCGGATCGCCAAGGTCGTTGACCGGGGGGACGGCTTTGCCCGAAAGGTTCTGACCGACCGGGAATTTGCCCAGTACCAGGACTTGACCCATAAGCGGAAGATTGAGTACTTGGGCGGCCGCTTCGCCGTCAAGGAAGCCTTCTCCAAGGCCTGGGGAACCGGGATTGGCCAGGCAGTTTCCTTTGAGGACGTGGAAACCTTGAGGACCGAGTCCGGCGCGCCCGTAACGACGTCGCGGATTTTTACGGGGCGGATTTTTTCCAGCATCGCGCATGATGATCACGAGATCGTCGCCGTGGTCGTGCTTGAAGAGCCGGCCGGCTGGCGCCGCGCGATCGGCAAACTATCGCACCTGTTATCTGGGAGGAAAAAATGATCACAGCAGTTAATCGACCAGCAGCCCTGCACATCAACCTGGCTGCTATCAAGGAAAACACCCGCCAGGCCAAGGCCCACTTGAAGCCGGGCCAGAAGCTCTTTTGCGTGGTTAAGGCCAATGCCTACGGGCATGGGGCAGCGCGCCTGGCGCCGGTGATGGAAGAAGCCGGAGCGGACGGCTTCTGCGTGGCCATGCTGGATGAAGGGCTGGAACTGCGCCGGGCTCAGATCGTCAAGCCAATCCTGGTCTTGGGCCTGCAACCGGCTGAAGAAGCCGCCCTGGCTGCCGCCAACGACATTTCTTTGCCGGTGTCCAGCCTGGACTGGCTCAAGGAAGCGGAAAAGGTCCTCCGCAAGGAAGGCCTGCAGCTGAAGATCCACCTGGCCATCGACTCCGGCATGGGCCGGATCGGCTTTAGCGAAGACGAAGACTTCAAGGCAGTCAACGAATATCTGCAAGGCAATGACGCCTTCTTCGTGGAAGGGATGTTCACCCACTTTGCTTCTGCTGACTCTGCTGATGCCAGCTACTTTGACTACCAGGTCAAGCGCTTCAAGCATATGGAAAGCCTGCTGACGGTCAAGCCAAAGTGGATCCACGTGGACAATACCGCGGCCAGCCTCTTTGACAAGGACGTAGCCAGCGACATCGTCCGCTTCGGGATTGGCCTCTACGGGCTCAACCCTTCATCAGCCCCAGGCAGCCAGGACTTAGAGCCTGCTTTTGCCCTTAAGCCGGCCATGTCCTTTGTCAGTGAACTGACCTATGTCAAGCAGATCCACAAGGGCTACGGGGTCGGCTACGGGTCAACCCACATCGCAGAAGAAGACGAATGGATCGGGACCGTGCCGGTTGGCTACGCTGACGGCTGGATCCGCAAGTTCCAGGGCTTTAAGGTCAAGGTCGGGGACACTTACTGCCCGATCGTCGGCCGGGTCTGCATGGACCAGTTCATGGTTCTTTTGCCCAAGGAAGTGCCGGCTGGCACGCCAGTTGAACTGATTTCAGCTGATCCGGCAGCGCCAAACAGCCTGCGCCGGGCAGCTGACTGGCTGGATACCATCCACTATGAAGTGGCCTGCCAGTTCAATGAGCGCTTGGACCGGATTTACGATAACGAATAAGAGCAAGAAAAAACCTCCGAATTTTGCTTCGGAGGTTTTTTAATGGCTCTATAATATTTCTTACTGATGGGTGTCAAGTCACACACCCGTCGGTAAGATTTTTTGTTTAAAATAAAAAAAGAGGCACATAGGCCTCGCTATC
>SFHY01000190.1 GCA_004556255.1 Lactobacillus delbrueckii | reverse complement strand
TGATCTACTATGTGTTTGCCTCAAGAATGCTGACGGCTGCCGTCTACTACTGGCAGCGTCCGGCCCAAATGGCCGCTAGCTCAGAGGTCTTGGAAGACCCGGCCTTTTGGAAGTGGGGACTGAAAAAGGTTTTTGCCAGCTCAAACTATGGCGGCCGCTATGGCTTTTTGATGAATGTTCTGCTCTTCGTGCCCTTGGGTTATATCATTCCATCTTGGTCCAAGTGGCTGCATAGTATTATGATCACTACATTTATGGCCTTCTGCCTGTCTTGGTTTATTGAACATTTTCAGAGGATGACAGGGCTGGGGATTTATGATGTCAACGACATGATCGCTAACACCATGGGTGCCTTCTTAGGAGCTGTAGCGATCATGCCGACCTTGTGGATGCGGGACATCCAGGCTAGAAAACTTCGCAAGGCCCGGGAACACGCGGAAGCTGAAGCCAAGGGAGAAGCAGAAGCTGCCCGCCTGGACCGGGTCAGCCGGCAATTAGCCAACCCGACTGAAAAGACACCGAAGGTTAAGATGAGCCGGAAGGACTACCGGCAAAGACACGGCGACCAAGCCGATTAAGGAGCAAATCATGTTGCTGCGCGCGGTTGAGCTGCATAACTTTCGTGGTTATCGCAATTTTAAGTTGAAATTTGCCCCATTGACCAGTCTTTTGGGTGAAGGGGAAGTGGGCAAGAAGACCATCTTGCGGGCCTTGGACATCTTTTTCAATGGACCCTTGGCCAAGCGGCCTTTGAAGCTGCAGGACTTAAATGAAAAAGCCCTCAAGGCCGGGGACTGGCAAATTGCTATCACCTGCTATTTTGACGCTTTTGCCATCAGAAAGTCTTTTGACCTCAAGCAATATTTGGAAGAAAGCGACAGTTTTGCGGAAGAAGGCGGGGACTTTCAGCCAGTTACGGACCAAAACCGGGGCCGCTACCGGCAGCTTTCAGCCAGCATGCCCCTGTATGTCTTTTTTGATGAAGAGTCAAAGGCGGCCAGCCCCTTGAACTTCGTGGTCCGCAGCGCTATTCGCGACAAGGCGGCCGAAATCAAGGAAATCCAGGACTACCTGGACGACCGCCTGGGCCGCAGTCTCTCCCAGCTTCTGGCCAACTACCGGGATCTGGGGGAACCGGTTCCCCAGTTTGTTTTCCAGGATCCCAACCTGGCTGAACTAATCAAGCAGCGGGAAAAGGTCGGAGTGACGGGAACGGCTAAGGTCAGCCGGATTATTCTGGCCTTTCTTTTGGCCCAAAGTGAAAATGCCAGCATCGACAACGTGGTCTATGCCTTTGAAGCGAATGACTTGTCAGAAGAAGATGAATCTTTGCTGGCCCAGGCCCTGCTTAAACTGGTCGCTAAGAACAAACAGGTCATCTTGATTCCGCGCACGCCGCACTTGATGGGCCTTCTGCCTTTGGAAGGGACCAAGATCATCAAGAAGGTTGCCGGTCAGCAGCAGCTTTTAAGTGACAGCCAGATCTTGACGGAAGCGTCAAGCAGCTTGGGCCTGGCAGCTGACCAGCGGGCAGTCAAGTCCCGTTGCGTTTTGTTAGTCGAAGGGCAGGAAGACGTCCGTTTCGTGACCAAGATTAACCAGTGGATGTATGAAGAAAAGCTGGTGGACGCGACTTTTGCCAAAAAAGGGCTTTTTATTTTACCGGTCGGGGGCTGCGGCAGTCTGCTGGCCTGGCTGAATTTTGACCTTTTTTCCAAGCTGAATGAACCTTGGTTCATCTTGATTGACTCAGACAAGGGGACGGATGAAGCCAAGCAGAGCCAGCGGCACTTGCACCGGATCACGGCAAAATATCCAGGGATGCAGGCACATATTCACGCGACTTTTAAGCGGGAAATTGAGAACTACCTGGTCTTTAAAGAGGGCAAGAAGACACATGTCTTTGCGCCATACGAAGACGTTAAGCAGCACATGTATGACTTGATGCAGCAGCGCCACCAAAGTTGGAGCAAGGATAAGACGGCTTCCAAGCTGATGGAGCAGATGGATTTGGCTGATCTGCAGGACTACTATGAAAAAGACGGGCAGAAGCACCGGGAATTAGTAGAATACTTCTT
The DNA here is from genome assembly GCA_004556255.1 of Lactobacillus delbrueckii. Taxonomy (GTDB): domain Bacteria; phylum Bacillota; class Bacilli; order Lactobacillales; family Lactobacillaceae; genus Lactobacillus; species Lactobacillus delbrueckii_B. Next base: position 240 of record SFHY01000190.1, on the reverse strand, counting down.
GCAGATTGACCACTTTATCGATGAACTGGTGTGAAAATACAGCAAGAGAGCAGTTATGAAACTGATAAAGAAGACGGTCAGCAAGATTCCGTTTGACTTGCATGACAGCCGGATTGTAAAAATGGAAGTTAACGATGATAATCTCACTTTGCATTTAGATCAAGTGTATGAATACCACAAAGATTCCTAGAAGTTTTACCCGGCAAACTTAACCTTCACCGATATCGACTTGAAAGAATG
>SFHY01000189.1 GCA_004556255.1 Lactobacillus delbrueckii | reverse complement strand
CCCATCGGGACGGCAATCAGCATCCCCACAAAGCCACCCATGGCCCCGCCGTCAATCACGCAGGCGATAACGTACAGGGGGTGGATGTGAATGGCTGAAGACAAAAGCTTAGGATTAAGAATATTGCCATCAATCGCCTGGATCAAGAGGAGAATAATCATCCCCACGATCAAAGCTGTCATATTCTGGCTGAGGGTGCAGGCTAAGATAACCATCCCATAGCCTAAAATCGGACCAAAGTATGGGATCAGGTTCCCCAGCCCGGTTACCAAACCGATCAAAAGGCCATATGGGACCTTGGCAATCAGCATGGCCAGGCTGACTAAAAGGCCAACGATAAAAGCATCGATAATCTGCCCTCTGATATAGCCAGAAAAGGCCCGGTCAGCGTCAGCCAGGAAGACCTTGATTCCGTTGATTACTTTTCTATTTAAGAGGGTGCCCAGGTTTCTCTTCCAGTAAGCCGCGATCCGCTGGCCATCGTAGAGGAAGTAGATGGCAAAAATCACCCCGAAGAAGAAGTCGCTCAAAAAGCCAGTTACCCGGCCGACCCCCTTTTGCAGATAAGAGACCAGGCCGCTGGTCGACCAGCCCTGCTTTTGCAGGTAGGCTAAGATTTCGTTGATAAAGCTGCTGTACTGGGCTTTCAGTTGGTCATAGAGGCTTTCTAAGCTGTCCAAGCTGAAATGGCTCAGCTGCTTGGAGAAGGTCACGAAAACTGCTGTCGCGGCTAGTAAAATAACCAGCAAGAGCAAGAGCAGGGTCAAGGCCACGGCGGCTGACCGGCTGGCTGTCGCCACTGCCCCCCGGCTGCTGCCCTTGGAAAACTTCCGGTCAAAGAAGTTGGTCAAAGGCAGCAAAAGATAGGTTAAAACTAAACCGTAAGTCAAAGGCTGGGCAATTGCCGCCAGAATCTTGCCTACCCGGACCCAGAAGCCAGTTGACTCATAGGCTAAAAGCAGGATGAAGAGACCGGCAAAGACCGTGCCCAGACAGTAAAGGGCAATCTTAAAATACTTCTGATCAATGTGGTTCCAAAGTTTGTTCATCATACACCTCGCTAGTTTGACTAGCTTTTATTATAACAGTTTCCGGCCCTGGCCAAAGCACGAAAAAATAGCAGTTGCGAAAACTGCTATTTTTTATCTTATTCTCGATTATGATTTTTACATCACGTGGTGGATCCAGCCTTCTGGGGCTTCGACTTCCCCATTTTGGATGCCAGTCAAAGTGTTGTAAAGTTCTTCCATGAACTTGCCTGGCTTGTCCATGCCTGATGGCAGGTCGATGACCTGGTCGCCATTGACGATGCGGCCAACTGGTGACAATACGGCAGCCGTGCCGACCAAAGCACATTCCTTGAAGGATGGAACTTCGTCGAAGCGGACTTGTCTTTCTTCAACCGTCAAGTTGAGGTAGTGTTCAGCCAAGTATACGATGGAGCGTCTAGTGATTGATGGCAAAATTGAATTTGACTTAGGAACGACCAAGTGGTTGTTTTGGTCGATGAAGATAATGTTTGAGCCACCCGTTTCTTCAATGTAAGTTTGGGTAGCCGGGTCCAGGTACATGTTTTCAGCAAAACCAGCCTGGTGGGCAGTAACAGTCGCCTTCAAACTCATGGCATAGTTCAAAGCGGCCTTGACGTGGCCAGTCCCGCGAGGAGCGGCCCGGTCATATTGCGCAACTTGGACAGCAACTGGCGTAGCCCCGCCCTTGTAGTATGGACCAACTGGAGTCGCGAAGACCCTGAACATGTAGTCAGTTGCTGGAGCAACGCCGATGATTGGGGTGGTGCCGATTTCGTATGGACGCAGGTAAAGAGTCGCGCCTGAACCGTACGGCGGTACCCAGTCAACATTGCCCTTGACTACTTGGTCAATTGCTTCAACGAACTTGTCCTTTGGATAAGGCTGCATTTCGATCCGCTTAGCGGAGTTGTACATCCGTTCCGCGTTTTGGTCTGGCCTGAAGACAACGACAGAGCCGTCCTTCCAGGTGTAGGCCTTCATCCCTTCAAAAACTTGCTGGGCGTATTGCAGGGTTTCAGCACATTCATTCAATACAACATTAGGGTCGTCGGTCAGCTTGCCGCCTTCCCAGGCGCCATCGTGGAAATAGTCCACGTAGCGCTTGTCGGTTTGATGATAGCCAAAGCCGATATTTGCCCAATCGAGATCTTTTTTAGCCATGATATTACCTCCTAAAAATTCAATCACTAGTTTTTATAGTTGTAACTATAATACTCTTTCTGAAAGTTAGCAAGACCTTTTTAAAATTATTTTCATTTTCTTGCTATTTTTTGCTAACTTTAATTCTTATAAGGCCTAAG
>SFHY01000188.1 GCA_004556255.1 Lactobacillus delbrueckii | reverse complement strand
CTTCCAGCTGGAAGTCCTACAAGGCTCCTAAGGCTGCCGGCTACAAGGCCAGCACCAAGACTGTCAAGGCAGCCAAGGTAACCTCAAAGACCAAGAACAAGACGGTTAACATCACCTACAAGGCTAACAACACCAAGAAGGCAGCTGTTAAGGTCAGCACCGACGACAGCTTGAGCAGCCAAAGCCAACTCCGTCAGGCAGCCCTGAACGTAGTCAACAGCTTCCGGGCTAAGGCCGGCGTTAAGGCAGTCAAGATGAGCTCCAAGTACAAAGCCGTTCTTGACAAGCGGGCTACTGAAAAGGCAAAGCAATACGTTACTACCGGGACTTACGACCACTCCGGCTACAACTCCCTGCCAAGCTACCTCAACACCTACCCGATCGTTAACGGCAAGATCGTTTACCACGGTGGTGAAACCCTGCATGCTTGCTACTACAATGCGCAAAGCGGCGACGCTACGGCTGAAATGAAGTCCAGCCTGACCAGCACTTTCACTGAAAACATGCAGGCTGAAAAGGATGACTACCAAGCCATCGTCGTTAAGAAGACCAGAAAGAACATCACCAACATCAGCGGTACTTACGAACACTACACGATGATGGTCGACTCTGGCAACCACACCGCCTACATCGGTGTAGGCCACTACGGCAGCGGCAGCAATGCTATGGTCTGCGTAGTAATCGAATTCCACGCTTAAAGCACACTATTCCATATAATTCTCTGCATCAAAAAGGAGCCAGTTCCAAACCGGAACTGACTCCTTTCTTTTGTCCAGGGGAGCGGTAATTTGCTATACTTTAACTTGCTTAAACTGGAAAGGACTAGATTATGATCGAGAAAAACGAATTGCCGATTTTGGAATATGATCCGGTTTCCCAGGAAGTTCTGAAGCCGGGCCATGATAATGAAGGCGTAAGGCTGCCGGAAAAATGCCTCTTTGCCTTCTTAGGGGACGAAGTTGATAAGTATGCCGAGCAGGTTAACGCGACAGTGGCTGACCACTTTATTACGATTGACCGCCTGCGGCCGATCTATATTATTGAGGACCAAGGTGAGCAGCTCTGTCTGTGCCGGGCACCATTAGGCGGTCCCGCGGCCGCCCAGTTCATGGACGCCTTGATTGCCCTTGGCTGCCGGAAGTTTCTGGCTGTTGGCTCCTGCGGGACCTTGGTGGACATCAAGGAGAACGACTTCTTGATCCCGACCCGGGCTTTACGAGACGAAGGCACTTCCTACAAGTACCTGCCGGCCAGCCGCTATGTGAACCTTGATCCAGTAGCTGCTCAAAAAATTGGCCAAGGCTTAAAAGAGCAGGGACTGCCCTTTGAGCCCTGCACGACCTGGACGACTGACGGCTTTTTCCGGGAAACCCAGGACATGGTCGAATACCGGCGCGGCGAAGGTTGCCAGGTGGTAGAGATGGAGTGCGCCTCAATGGCCGCTGTTAGCGCTAAGCGGGGTGCTGAATTCGGCCAGCTCCTCTATACGGCTGATTCCCTGGCTAACGTGGAGGCACATGATGATCGCGATTGGGGGCAAGCTTCCCAAGCAAAAGCCCTGCAGATCTGCCTGCGGATTATCCACAACTTTTAAACAGGGCAGAAAAATAGTACGCAAAAAAGAGGAATCTTCCACAAGATTCCTCTTTTTGTTGTGCATAAGTTTCTGCTTCTTACTTCTTTTTCTCGAAGTACTGCTCCTTATTGACCTTGAAGTACTTCTGGTAATCCTTGTAGTAGTTGTGGTACATGTGCTTCATCAAGAGCCAGCGCTTGACGTTCATGTCTGGCTTATAGAAGACCGTGGTGCCCACCTTGCCGGCCCGCAGAAGTGCCAGGGCTTCCTTTTTAGCCAGGGAGTCGACCGCGTATTGTTTAAAAATATTGTCCGGCACGCCTAACCAGAGCCTGTGCTTGGCCGGATCCTGGTTGCCGTAAACAACCGGCTGGTCCTTAAGCGAGTCTTCCACATAGTCGTCCACATACCACTTGGCCAGGTTGTAGCCGTTCAAAGTGACGTAGAAGCTGGACCGGCCTTGGCGGAGATTGATCTCAAAGAACTTGTACTGGCCGTCGCGGACGTCGTACTTGATGTCAAAGTTGGCCATGCCCGTGTAGTTGATCTTTTCCAAAAAGGCCTGGACGGTCTGGTAGAGCTTTTCGTCATAGTCCGGCGCGATCACCATGTAGTTGCCGATAGCGATCGGGTCCGGGTCTTCCAAGAGGGGGTGGCCCAGGCACATCATCTTAACCTTGTGATTCTTATCCACATAAGCGTTCAAGACCCGCATGTTGGAGTCATCGCCCGGGATGAAGTCTTGCAAAATCAAGTCCGCTTTATAGCCGTTCG
>SFHY01000187.1 GCA_004556255.1 Lactobacillus delbrueckii | reverse complement strand
ACTGAGAGTCACCAGCGGACGATCAAGGCCAGCTACCGCTATGTCAAAGCTGCTGATGTCTCCAGTGACTTAAAGAAGACTTTTCCTAAAGGCAAAAATCTCTATGTCTTAAAGAAAAACATTGACCGGGACAAGCTGAACACGGCCATGCTCCGGGGGATGATCCTCTACTACACCCTCACCGGCAATAAGAACTCAGATACCAGCAAGAAGTTCCTCAAGAATATCTCTAAGGGGATCAAGACTGCAAAAGACAAATACGCCAAGGGTGAAAAAGCTTATCAGCAGCTGGTCAAAGTTGCCCCGACCAGCCCCCAGGCTGTAAAAATGAAGACGCAGCTGGACCAGGCCAAAAAGCAGATTGGCGAAATGGAGACTGCTTATCAGAAAAAGGACCTGGCCTACTTCTTCAAGCAGATGAGCGCCAAACAAAAGCAGAAGATCTACGATTCTATCGACAAGCAGATGAAGAAGATGGGGACCAGCACCATGAACATGGCCGGCGGCCGGGCGGTCAAGCTTGAATACAAGCGCTTGGGTGCTTCCACCAGCAAGGTGCAGACCAGCTATATTCAAACTGCTGGCCTGAAGATGCTGGGCATTGCCTTGATTGGCTCAGTCATTACCATTTTGGCTGGCCTTTTAGCTTCCAGAGTCGGGGCTGGTGTGGCCCGGGACTTGCGGCTGAAGCTTTTTGAAAAAGTCGAATCCTTCTCCAACACGGAAATGGACCGCTTCTCAACCGCGTCTTTGATCACCCGGTCAACCAATGACATCACCCAGATCCAGCAGGTCATTGTCTTGATGATCCGGATGGTGGCCTACGCGCCAATTTTGGGCATCGGGGCCCTTCTGCATGCCCTGGACTCTTCCCCATCGATGACTTGGATTATCGGCCTGGTGATTCTGCTGATTTTTGTCATCCTCATGATCACCATGGGCCTGGCCATGCCGAAGTTCAAGATCGTCCAGAAGCTGATCGACAAATTGAACCTGTCCATGCGGGAAAACCTGACCGGGATGCTGGTCATCCGGGCCTTTGGCAATGAAAAAGTCAGTGAAGACCGCTTTGACGAAGCAAACCGCAACTTGACCAAGGTCAACCTCTTTACCAACCGGGTCATGTCAACCTTGATGCCGATTATGATGTTCATCATGAACACGATTGCTCTGGTGATCGTTTATGCCGGCGCTAAGCAAATCGACCTGGGCAAGCTGCAGATCGGGGCAATGATGGCCTTTGTTCAGTACGCGATGATGATCATCATGGCCTTCTTGATGGTGGCCATGATTGCCATCTTTATTCCCCGGGCCAGCATTTCAGCCGGCCGGGTGGCAGAAGTCCTGGAAACCCAAGCTGAGATTGAATCTCCAGCTGAAAGTAAGTCAGGCAAGGAAAACACGGGCGTTATTTTTGACGACGTGACCTTTACTTACCCAGGCAGCCAGGAAGCGGCTTTAGAGCATATCAGCTTCACTGCTCCAGCCGGCAAGACGACCGCCTTCATTGGTTCAACCGGGTCAGGCAAGTCCAGTTTGATTAACCTGATCCCCCGTTTTTATGACGTTACGAGCGGTAAAGTCACGGTTGACGGAATAGATGTTAAGGATTATGACCTTAGCGACCTGCGCGAGCGGATCGGATTGGTGCCGCAAAAAGGCCAGCTTTTGACCGGGACGGTGAAGTCTAATGTCTTGTATGGGGCAAAGGATGACTCTCACTTAGCAGAAGCCTTGCGGGTCTCACAATCAGAAGAATTCGTTGACCGTCTGCCAGGCAAATTGGAGGCCCCGATCGCCCAAGGCGGCAGCAATGTTTCCGGAGGGCAAAGACAGCGGTTGGCAATTGCCCGCGCTCTGGCCAAGGACCCAGAGATCCTGGTCTTTGATGATTCCTTCAGTGCTTTAGACTTTAAGACTGACGCCAAGGTCCGCCGGGAGCTGACTAAGATGGCCGCTAAGGAAAAGAAGACCGTCCTTTTGGTTGGCCAGCGGATCGCGTCAATCATGGATGCCGATCAGATCATCGTTTTGGATGAAGGCAAGATCGTCGGCAAGGGCAAGCACCAGGACCTGCTTAAGAATTGCCAGGTCTACCGGGAAATTGCCTACTCACAGCTTTCAAAGGAGGAATTAGCCGATGCATAACCATGGCAAAGCAAGAGGAACTGAGAAGGCAAAGGACTTTTCCGGAACTTTTGCCAGACTCTTCCGCTACTTAAAGCCCTATTACTGGTCCTTGCTCGCTGTAATCATTTTCGCGATTGCTTCGACCATCTTCTCGATTATCGGGCCAAAAATTTTATCCAAGGCAACTGACAAGCTGATCGCCGGGATCAGCGCCAAGATCCAGAATACCGGGGGAATTGATTTTACCTACATCAACAAGAT
>SFHY01000186.1 GCA_004556255.1 Lactobacillus delbrueckii | reverse complement strand
CAAGGAGTTAAAAGGTTCACCGCCATAGCTGCTCACCCCGGTGCACAGAGGTAGCTCGAGCGATTGTAGCGGTCACAGCAGGACTTCATCGGAAGTCAGCAATCCGAAATCACCGAATTCGACGAAAGCCTCGTTCGAAAGCTGATCCAGCAGATCACCGTTTACGACGACCACCTTGCCGTCCGGTTCAAATCAGGGCTTGAGATCGACATCAACGAATAAGAGCAGGCTTGCTCATGGGAATTGCTCCCAGAGAAGCCTGCTCTCTTTTTACCCTTTATGGCATCCGATCACGAGTCTCGACCCTATAAAACAGCTCATTCGATAAGTCCCCCCAGAGAGTTTTTTCTTGGTTGAACCATCCTTTTGCAAAAAGCTATTCCTTAGTCAGCACGGTCACGCATTCAATATGCGGCGTCTGCGGGAACATGTCAACTGGGGAAACCAGGCTGGTCGTATAGCCCTGGTCCATGAAAAGCTGGATGTCCCGGACCAAGGTTGCCGGGTTGCAGGAAATGTAGACTACCTTTTCTGGGCCAGTCTTAACGGCGGCGTCAATAAATTCTGGCGTCAGGCCCTTACGCGGTGGGTCCACAAAGATCACGTCGGTCTTCAGGCCCTCGTCAGCCCACTTGGGCATCAGTTCTTCAGCCTTGCCGGCATAGTACTTGGCATTGTGAATCTGGTTCAGGCGGGCGTTGTTTTTAGCGTCCTTGACTGCGGCCTTGACCACTTCTACGCCGCGGACTTCTCTAACGTACTTGGCAGCTGACAAACCAATGGTCCCGATCCCGGAATAAGCGTCCACGATCATGTCGCTTGGCTTGAGGTCAGCTTGGTCAATAGCCAATTTATAGAGGCGCGGGGTTTGAGATGAGTTGATTTGGAAAAAGGATTGCGGGGAAATTTCGAAAGTTAAATCGCCAATTTTATCGTCGATGTACTTCTTCCCCCACAGGTGGTAGTCGTGCTTGCCCAAAATGACGTTGGTCTTTTGCGGGTTGTGGTTGAGGAAGATGGACTTGACGCCGTCAATCTCACTAATGGCGTCAGTTACCTCTTTCAGCCCCTTGAAGTCCTTGTGGAGACAAATGAGGACCACCATCAAGTCACCCGTGGCAACGCCCCGGCGCACTTCTAGGTAGCGGACTTCGCCGGCGTGCTTTTCTTCATCGTAAGCCGGCACCTGGTATTCGCGCAAGATGTCGCGAACCGCCACTAATACCCGGTCGATTTCGGGGTCATTGGTGAAAAAGTCTTCCAGCGGCACCAGGTCGTGAGAGTGCCGTCTGAAAAAGCCAATCTCCAGCTGCCCCTTAACCGTTCTAACCGGCACTTGGGCCTTGTTCCGGTAGCCGGTCTTCAGCGGACTTTCCAAAGTGTCTGCCACTTCAATGTCGTCCAGGTGAGCTTTTTTCAAAAGTTCCACTACCTGCCGCTTCTTAAATGCCAGCTGCTTGTCGTAAGTGAGGTGTGCCAGACTGGCCAGCCCGCCTTGGACTGACTGGCGCAGAGGCACCTTGACCCGGTCTGGGCTTTCTTTAACGATCTCTTCGATCTTGGCAAAGGCAAAATTTTTCTTAGCCTTCAAGATCTTGGCCTTGACGATTTCGCCTGGCAGGGCGTTGGTCACAAAGACGGTTTCACCGTCCACGTGCCCCACCCCCATGGCTTCATAGGACAAGTCCGTAATTTCAACTTCAACGATTTGATTCTTTTGCATGTTCTTTTATTTACTCTTTCTAGTGTCTCTTCTGCGTTCTGGAAACATAAAGTTAATGATCGGAAAAGCCAGGTATAAGACCATCCCCACCCGGGGACTGAAGAAGGAAATCCCGATAAAGACCAGGTTCAAGGCAAACAGCCAGATTAGCCGCGTCCAAGCGTAGCGGCCAATCAAAATCCGGTAAATCTGCAGGTGCCGAATGGCCCGTCTAATGCCAGACAGCTCTGTCAAGAGCTCGAAGGATTGGACTAAAAAGTAAACAATCCCAAAGTTAACTACCGACATCACTGACAAGTCAGCCATTAGCCACTTAGTCATCACTGGCATCAAGGACAGGCTAGATAAAAAGCAGAAATCGGCAATCATGGTTAGCTTACTAGCCTTACTGATAAAAAAGCTGAAGGTCTTGTGGATTTGAAACCAAAAGTTGGCCACCACAAAAAAGGACAGCAGGTAAATGAAATCTGCTTGGCAAAATCGGGATAGTCCGCGCTTTTCACTGGGGCTGCGATCTCCAGCACGATGATGGTAATAATAATGGCAATCACCCCATCGTTAAAGGTATTCAGGTGCTCAGCCAACTTGCTGTCGCGCTCTTTTAAGGCTTTTTCCCGATAGTCAATCATCTTTTGCCAGTCAGCCCGCTGCTCTGGCGTTAATTGATCTAGCATA
>SFHY01000185.1 GCA_004556255.1 Lactobacillus delbrueckii | reverse complement strand
TTGCTGGACACTAAGGCGGAGATATTGCCCGGTTTGCTTAAAGTCAAAGTTACTTGCCTCACCCTGGTCAACCTTTTTAGCAAAGGTGTGCAGCTGCTTGGCGATTTCTGATTCCGGCTTATTCCATTCATTAACGATCTGCTTAAAGGCTGCCGGTGCCCGCTTGACTTCTTTCTGAAATTCTTCGTTGACATAAAGCTGGCGGAAATGGCTGCCATCGTCTAAGACCAGGCAGGTCGGCTTGTCGCTGACCAAGTCCACCAGGCCAACACGCTGGTAGAACTTGCTCTGCTGCCAGTTCTCAATTTCGATCCCCTTCTCAGTCACCAGCTTGGCAAACTCGCCGGCTGGCAAGGGCTTGCTGTAGTAATAGCCCTGGATCCGCTCGCAGCCAATCGACTGCAAGAAGTCCAACTGCTGCTTAGTTTCAACTCCTTCAGCCAAAGTATGGATCCCCAGGTCCTTGGCCATCTTCACGCAGGCGGTTAGGATCTTCTTTGAAGCTTCATCAAAGTCCTTCATAAAGATCATATCCAGCTTGATCTCATCGAATTCAAAATTCTTGAGATAGTTTAAGGAAGAATAGCCGCTGCCAAAATCATCCATCCAGACTTCATAACCGGCCTGGCGGAAGTTGTGAATGGCCCGCTTCAAGCCGGCAACATCCTTAGATAAGGCACTTTCGGTGATTTCCACATGGACCAGGGACCGGCGCAAGCCGTTTTTCCGCATGGCCTGGTTTAATTCGGTCAAAGGATCCATCATCTGGAAGTCTGCCCGGGACAAGTTGATGGAAACTGGTACGATCTTTTCTCCCTTGTCGATATGCTCGCGCAGGCACTGGGTAACTTCTTGGATGACGTAACGGTCAACCTTATAGGACAAGTTCATCTCTTCAAAGAGGGGAATAAAGTCGCCCGGTGACAAAAAGCCCTTGACCGGGTCGATCCAGCGGATCAAGGCTTCCGCCCCGCAGAGGCGGCCGGTCAAAGTCCGGATGACTGGTTGGTAGTAAACCTGCAGGTAGTGCTTTTCAATAGCTTCATCCAGGTGGTCGATCAAGTACTGCTTTAATTCTTCCTTTTCCTGCATGGCCGAAGTGTATAAGCACCAGCTCTGCTCAGGCTGCTTCTTTGCTTGGTCGCAGGCCAGCTTGGCCCGGTCACAGGCTAAAGAAGGACTGACTTTCTCATCATACTGGTAGACTCCGATCCGCACCCGGAGCTGGCTGGCCAAAGTCAGGCGCTTTAAGCGGGTGTGCAGGCGGATGATCCGCAGCTCCCAGTCACCTGGTTCTGGATCATAGACATAGAAATTGTCCGCGTTAAAGCGGGCTAATGAAGCATTAGGATAGAGCTCTTTTAGGAGCTCAGCGATTTCGATTAAGCAGTGATCCCCCTGGTCTAAGCCATGACGCATGTTGTAGAACTTGAAGTTCTCCACGTTCATGACCAAGAGCTGGCCGCCAGTTTGCCACTTCTGCCCGACTTCCAAAAGAAAGTTGTGCATGTTGAGCAGGCCAGTCAAAGAGTCATAACGGGAAACTCGCTTGTCAGTCACGTCTTTGACGACGATGATGGCGCTCTCTGGTACCTGGCGGATGCCGGAATGCCCCTCAATTACTTCAAATTCCAGGAGCCGCTGCTGGTCTCCAACCCGGACATGAGCCGTAATGAAAAAGCTGGCCTGCTGAGCCAATTGCCTGCGCAGGTTCTCGCGGCTTAAAGCATTTACGAACCGCTGCTGGCTGTTGGGCAAGACCAGTTCGCTGGCAAAATAGTGCAAGAGCTGGTCATAGTCTTCCCTGTTCTCCAAAACTGGCTGCCAATCCAATGGTGCCTTGAAGACCGTCGCCTGGTTTTTGGCTAAGTCGACGAAAAATTCAGAACAATTGTCCCGGCTGTAGATCATCTGGAATTCCCGGTAGGCTTCCAGCCGTTTGCCCCGCTCCCGGCGCTCTTTAGAAACTGGCGCTGCCTTTCTGACTAAAATGATGATCTGCTCAACTTCACCAGCAAAGTCATAGCGGTTGGGCAAAAAGGTCAGGTGCAGCTTGTCCGGCCGCTGGAAGGCATGACAGCTGCTTTCTGCCACTTCCCCCTGCAGGGCCTTTTGGTAAGCCGCGACTACCTTGTCTTGGTCAAGGTAGGCCACAAAATTCTGGCAAAAGTCCTCGATTGACTTGGCCCGGTAATAATTGCTGAGGCCCAAGCGGGTCCGGAGGTCTTGGGAGAAGACAGCCGTCTTAACCTTGGGGTAGATCCAGATCATGGAAATGCCGCCAGGACCAGCATGCATAATCCGGGCCAGGGAACTGATCTGGTCACCGCTGATCAAGGGCCAAAAAAGGCTGCCCAAAGAAGTTAAGGTCTCTTTTTCATCCTCACTCCAGCCCTCT
>SFHY01000029.1 GCA_004556255.1 Lactobacillus delbrueckii | reverse complement strand
AACATAAGCGCCGCGGCCTGGCTTCTTGCCACTTGAATCAACAGAAACATTCTTTTCCTTGTCGACAACGATTCTGACCAGGTCCTTCTTCGGCTGCATCGTATCGGTCAACAAGTCTTTCCGCATGGGGATTTTTCTCTTTTTCAAGGAAATCACCTATTCTTCTTCGTCAAGATCCAGGTCTTCCGCTTCTTCAGCTTCAGCACTTTCATCAGTTTCACTTTCTGCTTGTTCATCTACTGATGCTTCTTCAGTTGCTGCTGCTTGATCCAGGTCTTGTTCTTCTGCTACTTCAGTTTCGTCTTCTACTTCGCTTTCGTCAACAAATTCGACTTCAGATTCTGGCCGGATGTCGATCTTGTAGCCAGTCAAGCGGGCAGCCAGGCGGACGTTTTGCCCCTTCTTGCCGATGGCCAGGGAAAGCTGGTAGTCCGGCACGATCACAAAGGCCTTCTTTTCATCGTCTTCGTCTTCAAACTGAACAGCGATGACTTCAGCTGGGTTCAAGGCATTGGCGATGTAGTCAGATGGGTCTTCTTCGTACTGCACGATGTCGATGTTTTCCCCGCCCAGTTCGTTGACCACGTTCTGCACCCGGCTGCCCCGCGGGCCGACACAGGTACCAACCGGGTCGATGTTCGGGTCGTTGGACTTAACGGCGATCTTGGTTCTTTCGCCGGCTTCCCGGGCAATGGACATGATTTCAACGGTCCCGTCAAAGATTTCCGGCACTTCTTGTTCAAAAAGCCGCTTAACTACGTCCGGAGCAGTCCGGGATACCCGGATCTGGGCCCCCTTGCCGTCAGCGCCAACCTTAGTTACCAAAACGCGGACCCGGTCTTGCGGGTTGTAGTGTTCACCTGGAATAGTGTCGCGCTTGATGTCCATAACGGCTTCAACATTGCCAATGTTGACGTAAACGAAACGGTTGTCAGTTCTTTCCACCGTCCCGGTTACCAGTTCATCTTCGTATTGGGAGTACTCGTTGACGATGTGGGCATTTTCAGCTTCCCGCAGCCGCTGCATTACGACCTGCTTGGCCGTGGCTGCCGCGGTCCGGCCAAAGTTCTTTGGGGTAACTTCGAACTTGATCGTGTCGCCAACTTCGTATGCCCGGTTGATGGCCAGGGCATCCTTTAAGCTGACTTCCACCCGGTCGTCTTGCACTTCGTCAACTACCGTCTTCAAAGCCATAACCTTGAAGTCGCCCTTCTTTTCATTAAAGTCGATTTCAACATTTTCAGCCTGGCCGTAGTTCTTCTTGTAGGCAGCGGCCAAAGCGGCCTTCATGGCTTCAACGATAACGTCTTGTTTGATGCCCTTGGTCTTTTCCAAGACGTCAAAGGCTTCCAGCATTTCTTTTGACATAAGTTTTGGATCACTCTTTCTAAAATTCGATTGCAAAACGGGCGCTGGCGATCTGCTTGCGCGGAATCGTCAGCTGCTTGCGCCGGGTCTTGATCTTGATTTCCAGTTTAATCTCCTGGTCGTCCAGGTCAAGCAAATGACCTTCAAAGACCTTCTCGCCTTCCAATTTTTGGTAGAGGCCGACGTGGATATACTGGCCCTTGGCCTTCTCCCAGTCCTGCTCCTTCTTGATCGGTCTTTCCAGGCCCGGTGAGGACAGTTCCAAAATATACGGGTCTGGCAGCGGATCTGGCTGCATTGAGTCCAATTTTTCTCCAACCAACTCACTCAGCTCCGCAATCGTTTCGATGTCAATCCCGTTTGGCTGCTTGTCCACGTAGATTCGCAGATAGTCTTGACTCTTTTCCTTGACATATTCCAAATCAACAAGTTCACAGTCATGACCGATAATGACCGGTTCGATTGCTTCTTGGATAGGTGTTAAGTTTTTTGGCAAAATTTTCCTCCGTAATAAAAAGAGTGAGCATCGCTGCTCACTCGAATTTACCATATTCGATCTGAAAAAGATTATAACAGATTTTTTCCTACTTGTAAATAAGAAGCTCTTAGAAGAGGGAAAGTTGGTTTTGGTCCGGCATCCCTTCCAGGACATTGTTGTTTTCAAAGAAGTCCATGATCTTCTGGGAAACCTTGCCCCGCACCTGCAAGTCTTCTTTTGACAAAAACGGTGCTTCACTGCGGGCAGCCACGATCTGCTTGGCCGCGGAGTCACCCAAGCCGTCAACCGCGTTAAACGGCGCCAGAATGGTGTGCTTGTCAACGATCTTGTAGGTTGTGGCTTCAGACTCGTTTATGTCGACCATTTTAAAGTTGATCCCCCGCTCAATGGCTTCGTTGACCAGTTCCATGTAAGTCTGCAGGTCCTTTTCCAGCTTGGTAGCTGCCGTCCCTTTTTCCCTAATCCGGTTGATCAAGGCGACAACCGTATTCTTGCCCCGGCTCATGGCTTCCAGGTCGACCTTGTCGGCTCTGACTGAGAAGTAGGCGGCATAGTAGATCTCTGGATAGTAGACCTTAAACCACGCTACCCGCAGAGCCATCAAGATGTAGGCGGCCGCGTGGGCCTTCGGGAACATGTACTTGATCTTTAAGCAAGACGGAATGTACCAGTCTGGAATATTCTTGTTTTCCTTTAAAACGGCCATGTTCTCGTCAGAAATCCCCTTCCCCTTCCGGACAGTTTCCATGGTTGAAAAGGCGACTTCTTCCTTGACTCCCCAGTGGATCAAGTCAGTCATGATGTTGTCACGGCAGCCGATCACGCTCTTCAACTTGCAAGTGCCGTTGTTAATCAGTTCTTCGGCATTGCCCAGCCAGACGTCCGTCCCGTGGGACAGGCCGGAAATCTGCAGGAGTTCGGCAAAAGTAGACGGTCTGGTCTCTTCCAGCATCCCCCGGACAAAAGGCGTCCCGAATTCCGGCAGGCCCAGGGTCCCGGTCTTGGAATTAATCTGCTCTGGGGTAACCCCCAAGGCTTCCGGACTGGAGAAGAGGGACATGACCTTAGGGTCATCTGTTGGGATCGTCAAAGGATCGATCCCGGATAAGTCCTGCAGCATTCTAATCATAGTCGGGTCTTGGTGACCCAGGATGTCAAACTTCAAGAGGTTGTCGTGGATCTGGTGGAAGTCAAAGTGGGTCGTCTTCCATTCCTTGGATACATCGTCTGATGGATACTGCAGTGGAGTCAGTTCATAGATATCCTTGTCATCCGGCAAAACGACGATCCCGGCTGGGTGCTGGCCAGTCGTGGCCTTGACCCCAGTAACCCCGATGGCCAGGCGGTCAACTTCCGCGTTGTTCATCTTGATTTCCGGGTGCTCGTCCTGGTAGTGCTTGGCATAGCCGATCGCTTTTTTGTCAGCCAGGGTACCAACCGTACCGGCTTTAAAGGAGTGGTTTGGCCCAAACATAACTCTGATGAAATTGTGGGCAACTGGCTGGTAGTCACCAGAGAAGTTCAAGTCGATGTCGGGCACCTTGTCGCCGTGGAAGCCCAGGAAGGTTTCAAATGGGATGTTCTGCCCGTCTTTAACCATCATGACCTGGCAGTCTGGACACTTTTTATCCGGCAAGTCGAAGCCGGAGGCGTATTCCCCGTTTTCAAAAAATTCTGACTTCTTGCACTTCGGGCAGCGGTAGTGGGGCGGCATCGGATTGATTTCCGTGATCCCCATCATGGTCGCGACCAGACTGGAGCCAACAGAGCCCCGGGAGCCAACCAGGTAGCCGTCTTTAACCGACTTGGCCACCAGCATCTGGGAAATCAGGTAGACGACCCCGTAGCCGTTACCGATAATGGCATCCAGCTCCCGGTCAAGACGCGCCTGGATATTGTCCGGCAAAGGATCACCATAAAGTTCGTGGGCCTTGTCATAGGTTAGCTTGCGTACCCGCTCAGCCGTATGCGGAATCTTTGGCGGGAAGCTTTCGTCTTGGACCGGCTGCACCCCTTCATCGATCATGGCATTGATCTTGTTGGGGTTAGTGATGACCACTTCTTTGGCAACTTCTTCACCCATGAAGCTGAATTCATCCAGCATCTCCTGGGTGGTATAGAAGTGCAGGTCCGGATGCTGCTTGTTGCGGTTCGGGTTGCCCCTTTGGGCGGCCAGCAATACGTCCCGGTAGATGGCTTCATGCTTGTCGATGTAGTGGGCATCGCTGGTTGCTACGACTGGCTTGTCCAGTTCCTTACCCAGCTTGTAGATATTAGTCAGAATTTCTTCCAGCTGACCTTCGTCGGCGATCAAGCCATCCGCGATTAGACTTGAATAGTTTGACGGCGGCTGAATTTCCAAAAAGTCGTAGAATTCCGCCTTCTTTTTGGCTTCTTCATAACCCTTCTGCATCATGGCAATGAAGACTTCCCCCTGGCTGCAGGCAGACCCGTACAAAAGGCCGGCGTGCAGGCGGCGGAGTTCTGACTTAGGAGTTCTGAGCCCCTTGAAGTTATACTTGATTCCGGCCAAGGAAACCAGTTCATACAAATTCCGCAGGCCTGGCTTTTGGTTTTGGGCTAAGACCGTAATATGGGTCGGCCGGGCCCGCTTGTAGCCTTCCCCGTTGCTGTAGTCGTTCATCTTACCCAGGTCATCTTCCTGGTACTTGTCATTAAAGGCATCCAAAAGCTTGAACATCAGGTAGCCAGTTGCTTCAGCGTCCTGGTTAGCCCGGTGGTGGTGCTCCAGGACCACATTATACTTGCGGCAAAGCGAATCCAGGGTGTGACGGGACTGTTCCGGGTGCAGGAGGCGGGAAACTTCCAAAGTGTCGACGACCGGCTGGCTGATTTCCGGGTAGCCGCAGCGCTTCAAGGCCGCGTCAACAAAGCCCACGTCAAACTGGACATTGTGCCCGCAGAGCGGGTCACTACCGTAAAAGTCCATGAACTGTTTGATCACGACATCTTCGTCATCAGCTGCCTGAACCATCTCGTCGGTGATTGAAGTCAAGTTAATTGTAGTTTCAGACAATGGATGGTGGGGGTTGATGAACTTGTCGAAGCGTTCAATCACTTCCCCGTTCTTCATCTTGACGGCCCCGATTTCAATGATCGTGTCGTAAACCGAAGACAGACCGGTCGTTTCAACGTCGAAAATGACGAATTCCTGGTCTTCATACGGCATGTGAGCCGGGTTTAAAACCAGAAGGCCGTGGTCTTCAACCATGTTGGCTTCCAGGCCCATGATGACCTTCATCCCGGTCTTTTTGCCCGCTTCAAAAGCATTCGGCAGGGCCTGCAGGTCGGCATGGTCAGTGATGGCAATAGCGGGCTGGCCGAACTTCTTGGCTGTCTTGATGATGTCCGCCACGTCAGCTGTCGCGTCCAGCTGGCTCATGTTGGTGTGGACGTGCAATTCCACATGCTTTTCTTCACCTTGGTAGGCTTCTTGCCGGCCCACGTGCTCGGTTAATTCCATGCTGTAGATGTTGAAAATCAAGTCATGGGCATACTGGTCATCCTTAAGGCTGCCCTGCATGCGGATCCAGACACCGGGCTTGATCCCCTTCAAGTATTCGATTTCTTCCTTGTCGGAATCACGGACGAACTTCTTAAAAGAAATGGAGCCGGTATAGTCAGTCATCTCCCCGTTAAAAATAAAGGAGCCCGACCGCAGTTCCTGCATTTCCGCCTTGAAGACATGGCCTTCGACAACCGCGCTGCGCTGGTCTTCTGACAAGTCTTTCAGCTGAGTAATCTCTGCCTTGTCGCTGATGGCGCCTGGGCCAAAGCTGGTCTTCTTCCCCCGCCGGCCCTGGTAGCTGGGCCGGGGAGCCGGCTTTGGTTTGGCCGGGGCCTGCTGGAAGGCTTCCTGCATGTTCTTCTCATGGGCTTCCACCAGCTGGGCCAGGCTTTCAAAGTCACTTTGCCCGCCCTGGTCATCAACTTCTGTCAAAAGCTTGACGTTAAAGAAGCCGTAATCGCGCAGCTCTAAAGAGAAGCTGTCCAGGAGCCGCTGCTCCAGCATCTTGTCAAAAAGCTGGCCATTGATTGGAATAACCCAGCGGCCGCTATCTTCATGGGGTGCCTGTCCGACCAGGAAGTTCTGGGCCGCTGGATTGGCGGACAAGACTTCTGAATTTTCAACCGCGTACTGCCAGTAGTCTGGCAGGTATTGCTGCTGGCCATCAGCCGTTTCAACTATGAGCCGGGTGTCGACAAAGTCATTAAATTCATGCTTGATCGCCTGGTTCAAGGCGTTGTAGCTTTCAAAACGCAGTGGAGTAGTAAAAAAAACGTGGATATCCCATCTACGTTCTTTTCTGTAGACATCCACGTTTTTTATCTCCCCTGCCTGTAAAACCGCTTCGTCAGCTGCCCCTGCCGGGAAGCCGACCTGTTTTAACAATTTAAGAAAAAGTTGGTTTTTATCAGTCACGAGAGTTCAATCCTAATCTAATTCGCTGGCAATAAAGTCTTCCAGGTCGGTAACAGCCAGCTTTTGTGCCTGGTCGTCGCCTGGCCGCTTGACTTCAACGATCCCGTCAGCAGCGTCGCGACCAACAGTAATTCTGATTGGCGCGCCAACCAGGTCAGCATCGTTGAACTTGACGCCTGGACGTTCGTTACGGTCATCGTAAAGGACGTCATACTTAGCAAACTTGGCTTCCAAGTCTTCGGCCAGCTTGCTTTGAGTTTCATCCTTCATCTTCATCTGGATGATGTGAATCCCAAATGGCGCGATTTCCTTTGGCCAAGCAACCCCGTTTTCAGTCGCGTGCTGTTCAACAACGGCTGAAAGCAGGCGGGTAACCCCGATCCCGTATGAGCCCATGATGACAGGCTGGGTCTTGCCGTTTTGGTCCAAGAACTTAGCTCCCATGGTTTCCGTGTAGTAGGTCCCCAGCTTGAAGATATGACCAACCTCAATTGAGGTAGTGAACTGCAGTGGTTCATGGTCAACCGGGTCTGGTTCACCTTCGTTGGCAACCCGGAGGTCAGCAAAACGGTCAGCCTTGAAGTCCCGGTCCAGGTTGGCATTGATGAATTGCGCATCGCTTTCGCCAGCACCAACGACCACGTTATAGAGGCCCTTGACAGTTTCGTCAGCCACGATCTCGTCAGCCCAGTCAGCGTTTACCGGGCCAACGCCGCCCTTGCCAGCCCCGGTCAGTTCTTCCAGGTCGCTAGTTTCAGCAACCCGCAGACTGTCGCAGTCCAAGAGGTGGGTCAACTTGACTTCGTTGACTTCCTTGTCAGCCCGGATCAAAACCAGGACCTTCTTCTTTTCGTCAACGATGTAGAGGACGCTCTTGACAATTCTGGTTGCCGGTACTTGCAGGAATTCAACCAGCTTGTCAATTGAATCGCAGCCTGGAGTAGCAACCTTTTCCATTGCCTTCAGTTCTTCAGGTTCTTGCTTGAAGGTGTCAACGCTGACGGCCATTTCCAAGTTAGCAGCATAAGTGCCGGAGGCGTTTGTGGCAATAGTGTCTTCACCAACAGCAGCAGGGGCTTGGAATTCAGTGGAGTTCTTGCCCCCCATAGTCCCAGAGTCAGCAATAACTGGCCGGACTTCCACGCCCGTACGCTTGAAGATTTTGAGGTAAGCTGCCTTTTCATCATCAAACTGCTTGTCCAGCTGTTCCCGGCTGGCCGCGAAGCTGTAGCCGTCCAGCATAACAAACTCTCTGCCCCGGAGAAGGCCGAAACGTGGCCGGTTTTCATCCCGGAACTTGGTTTGAATCTGGTAAAGGTGCAAAGGCATCTGCTTGTATGACTTGAGGCTCTTGGCCACGACTTCAGTGAAGGTTTCTTCGTGGGTTGGCCCAAGCAGCATTTCCCGGCCGTGCCGGTCCTTCAAACGGAACATTTCCGGACCATACTTCGGCAGACGGCCTGATTCTTCCCACATTGAAGCTGGCAGCATGTGCGGCATGATCATTTCAACGACGCCGGCATTAGCCATTTCTTCTTCAATGATCTTTTCAGTCTTGCGCAAGACCTTGTAGCCCAGCGGCAGGTATGAGTAGACACCAGCCGTAACCTGCCGGATGTAGCCGCCCCGCAGCATTACTTGGTGGCTCTTTGCAACCGCGTCGGCTGGAGTTTCCTTCAGCGTCGGCATGAAAAAGATTGATTGACGCATAATTAACTAAATTCTCCTAAACATTTATTATTTCAAGGACTACTTGATAAAGTAGCGGTAGATGTCGTTGCCAGTTACCGCGATGATCAAAATCAGCAAGAAGACCACCCCGATCAAGTCAACAACTGTTTCATGCTCCTCTGGAATCGGCTTGCCCCGCAGGAGCTCGATAAGTTCCAGCAAAAGCTTGCCCCCGTCCAGGCCGGGAATCGGAATCAAGTTGACGATCCCCAGGTTGATGGACAGCATGCCGACAAAGGCCAGCATATAGGTCAGACCCATGGAAGTTGCCTTAGAGGTTTCTGAGTAGATCCCGACTGGACCAGACAATTTGTTTAAGCTGAAGTGCTTGAACAAGTTGCCCAGGGCCTGGAAGATCATCCCCGTCACCTGCCAGCTCAAATCCCAGCCCCGCTTCAGCTTGGCGGAAAATGAGTTGTCGGCCTGGGCAACGATGCCAACCAGGTAAGACTTGGTCTTCTTTGAGTACTTTGGCGTCAGCTTGACTGACTTTTCGCTTCCCTTCCGCTTGACCTTGACAGTCATGGTCTTGCCCTTGGAAGAAGAGATTGCCTGGCTGACCTGGTCAAAAGTGCTGATCTTCTGGCCGTTGATGGCCATGATCTGGTCGCCCTTTTGCAAAACGTGCTGGGCCGGTGAATTGGCCGCTACCTGACCGACAGTCGTCGTTGCCGGGCCAACTGAGGCAAAACTGTAAATCATCAAGACCACAAAGCCCAAAACGATATTCATGAAAGGTCCGGCAAAAGAGGTTGACAGCTTCTTCCAAGGCTTGGCCGCCGGCAGCTGCACGTCCCGGGGAGCAATCTGCAGTTCAGTGCCCGTTTCATCGATCATGGTCGCGTCATGGTCGACCTTGTAGGTCACCAGCTGGCTCTCGTCTCCGTTTTCATATCCTTCAATCGTCAAGTCATCAACCAGGTCGGCCTTGGTCACCCGCAAGGGGCGGCCTTCAATTGGCAGGTCTGATTCTGAAGCATCGATTCGCGTAACAATTCCAGCCTCATTCAGTTCCAAGACAACAGCCGTCCCAGGGTCGATTTCACTCTGCTCGTCGGGACCAGCCAGGCGGACATAGCCGCCAAGCGGCAGCCAGCGGATAGTGTAGGTAGTTTGTCCTGGCCGCCACTGAACAAGTTTTGGCCCCATGCCGATTGAAAATTCGCGCACCAAAATACCGGCCTTTTTCGCCACGAAAAAGTGTCCAAATTCGTGGACAAAGACCACCAGGCCAAAAATTATAATGAAGGCTAGAATACTTTTCACAGCGACCTCCTAAATCCCAAAGATCAGGGCAACGATTGGCAAAACGAAAAGCGTACTGTCAAACCGGTCCAGGATCCCGCCGTGACCCGGCAAGATCTTGCCGGAGTCTTTAACGCCGTAGAAGCGCTTGTAGGCTGATTCAACCAGGTCGCCCATCTGGCCGGCGATTGACAGGAAGAAGGAAGCAATGATCAAGCTCGTCTTGTCGCCGCCGACTGGAACCAGGTTGACGTAAATTGCCGTCACGATAACCGCGATGATCACGGCCCCTATTGACCCTTCCCAAGTCTTGTTCGGGCTGATCACTGGCCAAAGTTTGTGCTTGCCGAACTTGCGGCCAACCATGTAGGCAGCCGTATCAGTTGTCCAGACAATCACGAAGGCAAAGAGCAAGCGCCACAAACCGTGGACTGGATCGCTGTTTCTGATCGCAGCCAGGTAGTGGAAACCAGTCCCAATATACAAACTTGACAGGACGTAAACGCCGATATCGTCAAAAGTCGTCTTGTTCTTAGACAAAACCGTCCAGGTTAAAAGCAGCATTACCAAGGCATAGAAGACGCCCCACTTGCTCCAATGTTTTGGCAAAAAGCCGAAGAAGGAATTGGGCACGGTCCAGGTCAAGGTGGCCAGGGCAGCCAGGGTAAAGTCAACTGAGACCAGAATCTGCTTCTTCATCAAGAAGACTTCACTAATGCCGACAGCAGCCAAAAAGGCAGCCAGCCAGTCAATCCACAACCCCCCGGCAACCAGGACCGGGATAAAAATCAATAAAGCAACAACTGCTGTAATTACTCTTTGTTTCATATTACCTAACTATCTGTTTCATCTAATTTACCAAAGCGCCGGTCCCGGTGCTGGTAGATCTTAACCATTTCGGCCAAGTCGTTTTCGTCGAAGTCCGGCCAGGCCTTGTCCGTAAAGGCAAGCTCTGAGTAAGCAATCTGCCAGAGCAGGAAGTTGCTGATTCTCTGCTCGCCAGATGTTCTGATCAAGAGGTCTGGATCAGAATAAGGGGCAAACTTGGCGGTCATCAGCTTGGCGGAAACCATGTCTTCAGTAATTGTTTCCGGCTCAATTTCCCCGCTGGCGGCTTCTTTGGCCAGAGCCTGCACGGCTGAAACGATTTCTTTTCTTGACCCGTAATTGAAGGCAAAATTCAATACGAGGCCGGTATTGCCCGCCGTTTCCGCCATGGCCCGCTCAACCACTTCTCTGGTTGAGTCCGGCAGGGCATCCAGGTAGCCCATGATGTTGACCTTAACATTGTGGGCCTGCAGGCGGGGCATGAACTTGTCAAAAAACTTGACCGGCAGGTTCATCAAATAATTGACCTCATCCTTGGGCCGGGCCCAGTTCTCCGTTGAAAAAGCATAAAGAGTCAGGACTTTAATTCCCAACTCATCTGCCGCGAGCGCAATCTTTTCAACGTTGTCCATCCCGGCCTTGTGGCCCATGAAGCGCGGCATGTGCCGCTTCTTCGCCCAGCGGCCATTGCCGTCCATGATGATCGCCAAATGATTAAGCTGCTTATTCTTATCCATAATTAACCTTGAGTGATTTCCTTGCGCTTGTTGTCAGCCATTTGGTCAATCTTCTTGGTTGATTCGTCAGTGACCTTCTGGACTTCCTTTTCCAAGCGCCGTTCTTCGTCTTCAGTGATTTCGCCGTCCTTTTCCTGCTTCTTCAAAGCCTTCATGGCTTCCTGGCGGACGTTGCGGACAGCGATCTTGGCTTCTTCAGCCAGCTTGCCGACTTCCTTGGCAATTTCCTGCCGCCGTTCCCCAGTCAGTTGCGGGATAACCAGGCGGATAACGTTACCGTCATTGGCAGGGGTAAGCCCCAGGTCAGAAGCCAGAATGGCGTGTTCGATATCGTTTAAGGAAGTCTTGTCGTAAGGGGTAATCATCAAGACCCGTGGTTCTGGGATGGTAATCCCGGCCATTTGCACCAGCGGAGTCGGTACCCCGTAGTATTCAACCATCACCCGGTCCAAAAGGGAAGCGTTGGCTACCCCGGCCCGGACAGTTGCCAGATTGCTCTGGTAGACTTCGATGGACTTGTTCATGTTGCTCTTGGCTTTAGCAATCGTTTCGTTGTTCATTACTTGTCACCTCTGATAATGGTCCCGATGTTTTCGCCTTCAACAACCCGCTTGATGTTGCCTGGAGTGTTGACGTTGAAGACAATCAATGGAATATGGGTGTCCATGGACAAGGAGCTGGCAGTTCTGTCCATGACTTGCAAGCCCTTGGAGATCATGTCCAGCTGGGTCAGTTCAGCAAACTTCTTGGCGCTCGGGTCCAGGTTCGGGTCAGCAGTATAAACCCCGTCAACCCCGTTCTTGGCCATCAAGATCACGTCAGCGTTAATTTCCGCTGCCCGCAAAGCAGCCGTGGTGTCAGTTGAGAAGTACGGGTTGCCGGTGCCGCCGCCGAAGATAACGACCCGGTTCTTTTCCATGTGGCTGATTGCGACCCGGCGGATGTAAGGTTCAGCCACTTGCCGCATGGAGATTGAAGTTTGCAGTCTGGTTGGCACGCCGGCAGTTTCCAGACCATCTTGCAGGGCCAGGCCATTCATGATCGTGGCCAGCATGCCCATGTAGTCAGCCTGAGCTCTTTCCATGCCCAGCTTGGCCCCGGTTTCACCGCGCCACATGTTGCCGCCGCCGCAAACGACGCCGATCTGCACGCCCATGTCATGAACCAGCTTGATTTCATGTGCCAATTTCTTGATCACAGTTGGGTCAATACCAGTTCCCTTTTCCCCGGCCAAAGCTTCGCCGGAAATTTTCAAAATGATACGATTATATTTAACTTGACTCATAATGCCCTCCTAATTAGCTCTAACTATTTTACCATAAAACAGAACACTGTCTCTCCTATTTATCCTATTTCACCAGCTTAAATTTGCAAAAGCTAATTTGCCGACAAAAAAAGGATGGGTTTCCCCATCCTTTTTCTTGCTAGAAGAAATTAG
>SFHY01000184.1 GCA_004556255.1 Lactobacillus delbrueckii | reverse complement strand
CAAATACCGATGTCAAGATGTACCTGGTCAACGACAGAACTGGTCAAGAGACACTCTTGGAGCGGGGGACATCAGCAGGTAACTGGTCTGGTGCTTATACTTACAAGCAGACCTTGAAGAATAAAGACAGTGTTGACACTGGTCAGCAGTATGTCAAGTTCGTCATGGGTGAAGGGCAAGGTGGTCTGCAGCCAGGTTACCACCTGCGTGGGGAAATCAACGTCAATGTTGGTGACGTCAGCGGGTCTGTAACCTTGAAGTCCTACGGGGCTTCCTACAGCCAAAAGCTGCTGGCCCCAACCGGCTACTCCTTGATTAAGGACAAGGGTTCTGACAATGTCAGTGACGGCGAGGCCTACAGGGAAGTTGCCGACCTCTTTGGTGACGGGAACCTGAAGGTAGCCGTAGCCAGCCAGCAGTCCTACAGCCTGTCAAGCTATGACATGCTGAAGACAGAAAAAGAAGTCAAGGGTGATCTGGACTCCAGCTACTCCAGTATGGCGCACGCCAGCCTGGGCGGGCAGATCTCCTACCGGCTCAAGTTCAGCAACACTGATGGGCAGGCCATTACTAAGCTGACCTTGCTGGACGTGCTGCCGACTGTTGGGGACTTAGGCATTACCGACAATGTTGACCGGGAAAGCAAATTTACCCCTATTTTAACAGGTCCGATCACTTTGAATAACTCCAACTTGGAGATCAAGTACTCAACTTCCAGCAAGCCGAGCCGGCAGCTCTTGAACAACTCAGTGACCAATTGGCCATCTGGGGCGCAAAAGCTGCAGGACCCATCTGGAGCTGAAAATCCAACTTGGCTGACACAAGACCAAGTAACTGACTGGTCCAAGATTCGTTCCTTCACGATTACTTTGAAGAGTGGGCAAATGATTAAGGCCGGTCAAGCCACAACGATTGATTTCACCATGCAGGCACCGAAGCGGACAGATCTGACAGCTAGCCAGCTGCAGACCCTGCTTAACCCAAGCACGGCCGAAAGCAGCCGGGCAGCTTGGAACAGCTTTGCGGTAACGACTAACAACCTCTTGCCTGTCGAACCGGCCAGAGTTGGGGTGGTGCTTGAGGATGCATCAGCAACCATCATCAAAAAGGATGCGGTTTCCGGTAAGACCCTGTCCGGCGTTGAATTCAAGCTGGCGGACAGCGAAGCCAACGCCAAGGCGGGAAAATTCCTCCGCCTGGTAGACGGTAAGGTGGTAGCGCCAAGTGATTCTGGCTATTCTTCTGGCCAGGACTATGCCTTAAAGAGTGATAGCAATGGGCAATTGCTCTTCACTGGCTTGAAGGAAGGGCAGACCTATTATGCCGTAGAAACAAAGGCGCTAGACGGCTACCAGCTGGATGCAACTCCGCACGCGGTCAAGGCCAGCTACCAGACCGGACAAGCAGCGGTTACGGTTTATAACCAAAAGCAATCGATTCTGCCGCAAACCGGTGGTCCAGGTGCTCTGATCTTTGTCCTCTTAGGCTTGATTATGCTTTCCCTGGCCTACATCGGTCTTAAAAAGCGGCCTATTTCAAAAGAGTAATAACAGAAAATAGCTAAAAGCGTTGTGCCTCTAAGGCGCAGCGCTTTTTGTGCTATTGGCAAAGAAATATAGAACGAGCAATGATGTTATATTGAGCTTTCTATAGCATGATGATACAATTTAGTACAGATTAAAGAAAAATCAAATTTGAACAAGATAGCTTGTCCCCGTATCTTTAACTTGAAACTTGGATGGGAATGAGCAAATGGATCTGGCATCTTGATGGAAGGATGCAATTGAATATTAAATTGCAACGGGAGAACCTAACATGATGCGGATTATGAAAAAATCCAGAGCTTTTTTGATGGCTGCAGTGTTGATTCTGCAGCTTATTCTGCTTCCGCTGGCAGAGGTGGGCCGGGCGTCCGCCAGTGAGGTCAGCGACCAGCTTGTCTTCATGCAAGGGCAGAAAGAGCTGACTGGTAAAGATAAGAATGAGTCCTTGAATTTGAAGCTGGGCGGGCAGGAAACGCTCACGCTCAAGCGGACGAAAGACGAGGCCGACCTGGAGGTGAAAATCAGCCTGCCAGACCTGGTGGACTTGGATAAAACCGCCACGGACAAGGCCAATAAGGAATTGAAGATTGACAAGGCCGAGGAGGCCGTCAAGGAAGTTGCCGCTTCTGAAAAAGAAGGCCGGCATCTTTTGCTGCACTTTGCCAAGGGGCAGAGCCAGCTGAAGTTTACTCTGACTGGGAAAGAAGTTGCCAGCGGCCAGCTGATCGCGACTTACCAGGAAGATAGCAAGGAATACTCCAGATATCCTTTGCTGGTTAAGGTGGAAAATGAAGAAACAGAAGAGGCAGTATCATCTTCATCTATGCCATCTTCTGACTCTTCTTCATCCTCAGTAAACAGCTCTTCAACAAATAGC
>SFHY01000028.1 GCA_004556255.1 Lactobacillus delbrueckii | reverse complement strand
GCCAGCAAGTCATCAAGCCCGAGATGCTGGCAAATACCAACACGCTTAGCTTCTATAAAGCTAACGGGAAGATTCACAGCCAGGACCGGGACGTGGCCAAGCTGCTGACGATCGGCAAGAAGAAGGTCGTCATCTCGCTGGTCGGCATTGAGAACCAAACCCGGCCGGACAAAAATATGCCAGCGCGGGTGATGAACTACGATGCCGCGGCTTACCGCTACCAGCTCACCAAGAGCAAAAAGCTCTACCCCGTACTCACGCTGGTGGTATACTACGGGAAAGAAGCTTGGCACTACAGCCGGAATTTGCTGGGGAGTATCAATATGAAGAAGCTGCCCGAAGAGATGCGGCCACTGATTAGTGATTACGAGATCAAGGCTTTTTACCGGGTTAGTGATTTGTCCATGCAAGAACTGGATAAGCGCTTCAAGAGTGCCTTTTTCTGCCTGGCGGAATACTTCATCCAGACCAATGCTGGTGAAGAATACCACCCAAGCGCCAAAAAGTTGTCAGTAGAAGATATCATGCTTCTTTTGGACATGATGAACGCCCTGTCGGGTACCCATGCTTATGACGAATTAATCAAGAAACTAGAAAAAAGAGATAAGAACGAGGTGACTACCATGACTGATGTACTGCCACAATTTATCCAGGTCAAGATTGATCGGGCAAAGAAGGAAACGACTGAAGAAGTCACTAAAGAAGTGACTAAAGAAACGACTGAGAAGGTGACTAGAGATCACCTGATCAACATTTTGAACACCACTAACTTAACTCCGGATGGAGCCATGGACCTCCTGGGTATCCCCGAGGCAGACCGGCCTATGTACAAGGACTTGCTCAAGAAAGAGTAAGCACGCAAAAAGCGGACAAATTTGACTTGCCCGCTGGGCTATAATGTAAACATCACGATTATGAACCAGGTTCATCGGGGATTCCCCCCTAATTGCATATCTTATTATTGAGTTTGCAAGAAATGGTACCAGCTGATTACTTGTGCCGAACCGGTAAGGGCGCTTAATAGGCGCTCTTTTTTTATAGCCAAAGACCCGCACCCAATCATGGATGCGGGTCTTCTTCATTTCAGCCACAATTCCTCATATTCCCCGGCAATCGCGGGCCAGCTGTAAGCATGCGCGATCCGCCTCCGGGCCGCCTGGCCAAAGTCTTCAACTGCCTGCTGGCTGAAGCCTTCAACCTTCTCGATTAACCGTCGCAAACTTCCCGGTTCCTTGCTCCAGTAAAGACCAGCCTGCCTGGCCACCTCCTGGTTGAAGGCAACGTCGTAGAGCAGGTTCAGCTTGGTGCTGCTGAGGCTCTCCAGAAGGGACGGATTGGTTCCGCCGACTGAGTGCCCGTGCAAGTAGGCGTAGGCATTCTCCCGGATTTTTCTAAGCAAATCCTGGTCGTAAACCGTGCCCACGAACTTGATCCGCGGGTCTCGCTTGAAGTGCAATTTCTCCTCCAATTTTGCCAAAAAGCGCTCGTTAGCCGTCGTGATAATGGCCAAATCCTTCCGGCTCTTGCTCGCCATA
The DNA here is from genome assembly GCA_004556255.1 of Lactobacillus delbrueckii. Lineage (GTDB taxonomy): Bacteria > Bacillota > Bacilli > Lactobacillales > Lactobacillaceae > Lactobacillus > Lactobacillus delbrueckii_B. Next base: position 10,862 of record SFHY01000028.1, on the reverse strand, counting down.
AATTCCCTGATCATCGTCTCAAAATTATTCTCCGGCACAAACCGGCCCACGATCAAGTGGTACTGCCCCGTCCGCAATTTTTTCTCCTTCAGCCAATTGTTAAAAAGCTGGTCATTGTCGCCTAAAGGACTAGCCGCCAGCTGGCTGCCATAAGCGATGAAGGCAGTCTCTGGCCGGTACTTGCCGTAGTTCTTTAAAATATAGCGCTCAATCGCAATCGAATCGCAGATCACCTGGTCGCAATTTTTTACCATCAATCTTTCCGACACTTGCCAATATTTGCGGACTAGCCAGGGCCACTTGCCCCGCCGCCACTCATGCCCGTCCGGGTTGATGAAGACCTGTCCGCCTAAGCGGTGGACTTGCTTTGCGTACTTCTTCATAAAAGGCCCGATCCGGCAGGCCAGGATGTAAAAAATCGCCCCCTCAATCTCATGCCGCTTGCAATAATCGATCCCATAGTCTAAGGCTGCCAGGTCATAATAGATCGCCTGCGCCGGGCCCAGCTTCTCCGGTACCCGGATCTTATAGCAATTCGCCCCCCGGTACTTAAAGCGGATGCGGCTGCCTTCCATGGCGCCATCCCCGTTTTCCTTGCAGGCCACGTGGTACTGGATCTTTTCATGACCCGCGTGCTGGTCCAGGAGCTGCTTGACGAAGGTTTCGTAGCCCCCATAAGAGCCCAGGCCCTTAGAACCGATAATAAATACATGTCTCTCTTTCAGAAAAATCCCTCCTCACATCCCTGTTGGCTTAAAAAGCAGGCCAAGGGTTTTAAAAATCAACCGCAAATCCAGCCACAGGGACCGCTGGTTGATGTACTTGATATCTAATTGCACCATCTGGTCAAAATCGCCTTCGTTCCGGCACTCCACCTGCCACAGGCCAGAGCATCCCGGCTTAACCAAGAGCCTTTGCCAGTCATATGCGCTGTACTGCCTGGCTTCTTCCGGCAGGGGCGGCCGGGGACCAATCAAGGCCATCTCGCCCTTTAATACATTGACCAGCTGCGGCAGTTCATCCAAGCTATGCCGCCGCATCATCTTCCCGATTTTGGTCACTCTTGGGTCATCCTTGATCTTAAACATGGCACCCGCAATCTCATTCTTCTCCAGTAAATCTTTTTTCATTTTGTCCGCCCCCTCGATCATGGAGCGGAATTTCCAGATTTTAAAAGCCTGTCCGCCTTGGCCCAGGCGGGTTTGCGAATATAAAACCGGCCCGCCGTCTTCTAATTTGATCTTTACCGCTAAGTATAAAAGCAGGGGAGAGAAGAGGGCCAGGCCTAAGCTGCTCAAGCCCAAATCCAGCAAGCGGCTGGCTGTCCGGTAGACCGGCCGCCCCTTTACTTTCCGGTAGTTGATTTTTTCCATCAGTCATCACCTCGCTTAAACAAAGCCCGCCAGTCTGCCGCCGTCAAAATGCTGCCGGCAAAGACCAGGCCGGCGAAAAAGATGGTCCGCCAGTTGACCAAATCCCAGCCGCCCGCCAGGACTGTAAAGAGAAAGGCCCAGGCCGCGTAGGTCACGTTCAAGGCCATCGCCTTGCTCGGCCCCACCTGCTTAATGGCCTTGTAGTAACAGAAGTAGGAGGCCGTTGCCATAGCGCTGGCGCCGGCGAGCAAAAATCCCAGCTTACCCGGCCCTTTAGTCACCAGCTCGCCAACAAAGTCTCCCGCCTGCAGGGCCGTGACCAAAAGCATCCCCGAGATTACAGCCGCCGTAGTCTGCCTTATCTGCAAGGCCTGGCCGGTCTTGATCCCGCCCTTAAAGCACTTGGCTAAAATCACTGCCTCCAGTCCCCAGCCGCCGGCGCACATAATAGCGCTGGCCAAGCCCAAGATTATATTGTCCTCAGTCACTTGCCCGCTGGTAGTCAAGCCATACACTCCGGCTAAACTCGCCAAAAGGCAGGCCCAGCGGGAGAGAGGGAGCCTTTCTCCTAATAGCAGCTGGGCCAAGAGGGCCCCAACCGCTGGAAAAAGAGCGCAGGCTACGGCCCCTAAGGCTGGCCCCATGAACTTGACCGCTAAAACATAGCCCGTCATCCCGACCGGGCCGCCAACCGCCGCGGCTAAAATGATCCAGCCGCCGCCTTTTTGCCAATTTTTCCAGGCAGACCTTTCCCCAGTCGCCAGCCTCTGCCCCCAGAGCCAGAAGCAGGAGAGGGTGTCATGGAAAAAGGCGCAGACAAAGGGGGCTAAAAAGGCGGCCTCTAAATCCCGGCTGAAAACCGGCAAAGCTACCGCCCGGCCTAAGAGCAGGGTTTCTACGGCCCAAGTGATGCCAGCTAAAATTCCCGCTAACATGATCGCCTTCCTTCCTATTTAATAGGGATGCCCTAGCCGCTGGCAGCGGATGACCCGGCCCAGCTGGTAGATGTAGCAATACAGGCGCCCGTCATGGCGGAAGTGAAAGCCAATCGCCTCATTGCCCCGGCCCTTGATGGGCTTGATCCGGTCCAGTTCTCCTTCATCGGTAGCTAGAATTTTGGCGCATTTTTTCAGGATATAGGACCGGGAATCCTCTTGGTAGGACTTGTCGAACTGGCGCAAGTCTTCCAGGCTGTCGAATTCCTGGATATAGCCGGCCGGGAACCTGGCTACCCGCATCTTGAGCAGGTCTAAGTTTTCGGCAAAAATCTCCTCCCAATACTTGCCGCTGGCCGCGTCGCCTTTTTTCTCCATGATTTGAAAAAAGCGCCGGGAAAAGTCCTCCCGCCAAAAGGCATGGCCCAGCATGTACCAGGAATTTTTAGCCGACCTGGTCACGCGGTCAATATAGCCCTCCTGGTCAGTTGCGATGCCCCATTCGTCAGTTTCACCTTGGCTGTACTGGCCGGCATAGTAGCTGCCGGCTTTCTCCAGGCCCAGGCGGAAGGGATTGGACAAAAAGTAGTTGTCCGCCGAGCAGATGAAGCTGTTTCTGATCACGCCCCGGGCCAGCCAGAGACTAGCCGCGCTGTTTTGCCGGGCATAGGCGGGATTGTCGATCAATTGCACGCCGTACTTGTCCTTTAAGTAAAAAAGCTGCTCCTTCTTGTAGCCGGTGACGATATAGATGTCGTTAACTCCGGCCGCTTGCAGCTGGCGGATCTGCCGCTCGAGCATAATTTCACCCTTGACCTCGATCAGGCCCTTGGGCTTGTCATAAGACAAGGGGGCAAAGCGGGCTCCGGTCCCGCCAGCCAAGATTACCGCGTTGTCGGCGTACGTCATCCGGCCACCCCCGTTCTTTTCAAAGCTATTGCCGCGTACTCCTTGGCATAGCGGTACTGCCGCCGGCCGTAAGGAGCCAGGGCCTGCTCCGGCTGGAAGGCCTCGCACCAGTTGGACCAGAGCAGGCCGCAGATGGCCATGTAGCAGTAGATCTTGCTCTTGATATTTTCCGGGCACTTTTGGCCAAAATACAAATCCAGCAAGTGATCAAGTTCCGCTCTTTCATAACCGGCGTAGATGGCGAACATGGCCAGGTCCACGTGCGGGTCCTGCATCCCCGCGTACTCCCAGTCGGTTAATTGCAGTTTGCTTTGTCCGCCTTCCTGGTAAAAAAGGCAGTTGTCAGCCACCGGATCCAGGTGGGTCAGGCAGCTTTCCTTTGGCACTGTGTCTAAGTAGGGTTTTAAGCTAAAAATCTGCTCTTTAATTTCCCGGTAGTCTGGGAAAAGGGAGGGCCGGAGGCCCCGGATTTGCTCGTAATGCTTGATCTGGGCAAAAAGGTCGAAGCTATGTGGGAGCTCGATCTTGGCCTGGTGCAGGCGCTTGATTTTTTTCACCCAGCGGACCAGGTCGCCTTCTTTTTTCGGGTTACAGGGCCGGGCCTGGGGCAAAAAGGGGCTGAGCTTATAGCCGGTTTCCGGATCCAGGTAAAGGGGGGAGTCGCAGAAGTTGTAGGGGGCGATGGCCTGGTAGACCGCGGCTTCCCGGGTCCGGTCGATAATTTGCCGGCCAGGCCTGGGCTGGCGGAAGTGGTAGCTTTTTCCGCCATAATCCAGGCGGAAGGAGTGGTTGGTCATGCCCTTGTGTAAAGGCACGAAATTCAGTTCATCAGGGTCAGCTTGGAAAAAGACGGCAATCGCCGTGACTGCCCGCTGACTTAAGTAGGACATGTGGTCACCTTCTTTTTCTAAAAAACTCGTGATATATCTTGTCCTAACAGCTTAGCATGGCTGATGGATAAGATAAAATGACATCTTTTAATTGCACTAAAAATTCTGCTTATGGTTAAAAGACTATTTGGGATAGATCTTGTAGTCGTGGTGGGGAGCGCGATCCTTAGCCGGCGGCAATTTTTCATAGTCCCCGTAGTATTCCCGCAAGATGGGGGCTGGATCAGCCGGAACGCGGAAGCTGGACCCGGCAAAAGGGGCGTACTTGCCCTCCCCGAAGTGTTCTTTCTCCAGCAGATGAACCCCGCCGTCCGGCCAGGCCGGGACGCCGACCTTCTGCCGGCCCTCTTTTGTTTTGGCAAAAATGATCCGCTGGATTTTTTCATCAACGGCCTGGGCAAAGCTTTCGCCCCAGATCCGGTCAACCGCCTTTTTGTAAAGCTGGTGGGCACTTTTGGTCAAAAAGTTCTGCGGCCAGGTCGCTGCGTAGGCGTAGTAGGCCATGTTGACCAGCTTGCAGCGGCGGTAGAGCTGGCGGGCCACTGGGTAGGAAGAGCCGTTTTCGTCCAAGGGGTAGATGTCGGTGAAGATGCCGGCAGAAAACTGCTCGGCGGGCTTGGTGGAAACGAACTCATAGTCCTGGTTGCTAAAGCGGGCCAGGCCATAGGGATAGCCCGGGCTGTTTTCCCGGGTCGCGATCCGGTAGGGAGTAGGAAGGTCTTTTTCGCAGTAGGCGATGAAGGCCTCGTAATCCCGCCGGGGCATCCAGATGTCGGTGTCGTCGTCCCAGGGGATAAAGTCCTGGTTGCGGACGGCGCCTAAGAGGGTCCCGTAGGCCAGGTAGTAGGTCAGGTCCTGCTCTTGGCAAATCCGGTCAATTATCTGGAGATTATCCAGTTCGACCGCTTGTATCTCGCTAATTGTGAGTTTTCGCATGTCTGCCTCCTTCAAAATTCGGTTTTTGCTTTGTAGTCAAATAATTTAGCAGGCCAAAATATGGCCCGTCAAGTCTGGAAAACTTAAGAAATTCTTTCCCCCTCGTGCAAAAAGTTGCTGGAAATTTCTGAAAAGAAGCTTTTTTCCTATTAGGCGATAGCCGGGAAAAAGGCGGGAGATTTTTTCACAAAATCGGCAAAAAATAAGCGTGGAATCCGGAAGAGCGGGAAATGGCCTTGTACAATCCTGCACTTGTATGCTAATTTATTGCTTACCAAATTTCACGCAAAGGAGATGACCAATGAAAACACGGGAATTGCGCAAGCTGATTAAACAGCAGGGGGGCTGGGACCTAATCCGTCAGTACGCGGCGGCTGGCAACCTGCCCCTGGCGGCGGGACAGCTGCTTTTGCTTGGAACGAAAGAAAAGGCCCTGGAGATCCTCCGCCTCAGTGCCCAGTACCGGGTCAAGGAGAAGCTGGCCAGGCAGTACCGGAAGGAGATTGACCACTTAGTCAAGCTGCACAAAGATGCTGGGGAAAAAGAGAAAAGGCAAAGTAATAATGAAAATGACCAGCCCTATGTCTGGTTCTGCTGGCTGCAAGGCTTGGCTGAAGCCCCGCAAGTTGTCAGAAACTGCTATAAATCAGCTTTGGCGGCTTACGCGGGGAAGGGGAAAGTGACCTTGATCACGGAAGACAACTACCGGGACTATGTGACTTTTCCCCAGGAAATCCAGGCGAAAATTAAGCGCGGAATTATAGCTGGCGCGCATTTAGCTGATTTGATCCGGCTGGAGCTCTTGATCAATTACGGGGGCATCTGGACGGACGCGACTGTTTTTTACAGCGGGGCTTTGCCGGATTTTCTGTTTAAAAACCGCCTCTTTGCCTACCAGATCGTCAAGCCGGGCAGGGACGGGCAAGCCATCCCCATGTCTAACTGGCTCTTGGTTTCCCCGAAAAGAAACCGGCTGCTCTTGATCACCCGGGACCTGCTCTACGCTTACTGGAGAAAGCATGACAAGTTGCTTGACTACTACATTTTCCACATCTTTTTCCAGCTGGCGGCTGAGGCCTGCCCAGGTGATTGGGCGGAGGTAATCCCTGTGGACAGCGGAGCCCCCCACCTGTTAGGCCAGCGCTTATTTGACCAGTTTGAACCGGATTTTTGGCAGGCGATTAAGGAGCAAACTAGTATCCACAAGCTGTCATACAAGTTCCCGCCGGGGATGTTTTTGCAAAAGGGGACTTATTTTGCAAAAGTTGTGGCGCAAGGAGGCAAAAATGGCTAAAGAGAAGAAACTGGCTTTGGTAATTTGCTACTTTGGGCCTTTGCCGGCCTACGCGGATTTGTTTTTTAGGTCAGTTAAAGAAAACCCGACGACTGACTTTATTCTGGCGACCGACCAGCTGGTCAAGAATCCCCCGGCCAATCTCAAGGTCAAGTATCTGACTTTGGCGGATTTGCGGACGAAATTCCAAAAGAAGCTGGGCTTCGCGATCCGGCTGCATGCGCCTTATAAAATCTGCGACTACCGGCCGGCCTTTGGCTGGCTCCTGTCCGACTGGCTCAAGGACTACCGCTATTGGGGCCACTGTGATTTGGACCAGATCATGGGGGATTTGGAGAAATTTTTGCCGGAGAAATTGCTGGAAAAATATGACAAGGTCTACCAGCACGGCCATCTGACCGTCTTCCGCAATACTTTGACCAACAACCTCCGCTTCGTGGCCAAGGGCGGGCTGAATTACCGGCAAGTTTTCCAGACGGACCTGCCCTGCGTCTTTGACGAGGTGGAAGGGATTCAGAAAAAGTTTGCCAGGCTGGGCGCCAAGTGCTGTTTAAAGCGGGATTTTGCCGATATCTATTCCTGGCGCGAGCAGATGCGGCGGACCAAGTCCTACTTGCGGGGGCGGGAGAAGAAAAGGCTGAACAGTGCCCGCCAGGTCTTCTTTTATGAAAAAGGCCGGGTCTACCGGGCCTACTTTGCCGGCGGAAAAATGAACTATGAGGAGCTGGCCTACCTGCATTTTCCAAAAAGGCAGATGCGGCAGAATTTTTACCAGAGCGCCTCCTACTTTATCGGCAAGGACGGCTTCTACGCTAAAGAGCCGGGTTTTAATGTGACCATGGGGGAGATCAAGCGCTATAACGGCTTCAGTCTGCTGGGGGAAGCCCGGGTGAAGCTGGCTTATTGGACCTTCATCTGGACCCGGCGCTACCGCAAGTACGTCCTTAAGCGCTAGTATGGTAGTCCGCCTGCGCCGGCAGAACCTGGTCACCCTCTACTTAAGCGGGCAGATGGTCTGTTTTGCCTGCTTGAATCAAGTCTGTCCAATGCCTTTGGCCGACAGCCAGGATGAAATTTTGGCCGTTTTTTGCCTGATCGGGATTGCCTGGGCACTAATAAGTAAGCGGCTGGGCCAAGAAAAAGAGGGGCCTTTGTTAAAAATTTGCCTTGCCCTGGCTCTTGTGGAAAGCCTGGGGATAATCTCTAACTGGATGTCGGGGCTAATCAGCGGGACACCAGTCTTGGTCTACGCCTTTAAATTGGTCAAGCTGCCCCTGGTCCTCTTTTACGTCAGCTGCGTCCTCCGTCCTTGGGAAAAAAGGACGGTTGTGGCCAACTTGCTTTTGGCCAGTAAATGCTTTATTCTGCTGGCTTTTCTCGGCGGTATCATCAATTTGGCGGTTGACGTCGGCTTTAGCTACGACCTCCGCTATGGGATCCGGTCTTATAGGTTCATCTATGAGAACCCAGCGGCATTAAATGAGGTCCTGCTGGTCTCTTTAGTGCTGATCATGCTGGGGGAAGGGATTGGGAAAAAGAGTAAGAAAAATAAGCGCGGACTTAGCTATAGCAAGGCCTGGCTCCTTTTGTATCTGTTAACGGTATCCATGACCTTGCGGGCCGGAGGAATCGGGGCCAGCGGGATTTTGCTTCTGGGCCTGCACTTTGAGAAAAAGGGAGTCCGCTTGACTTGGAGAAAAGGCGTCAGTGCGGCCTTCGTGGCTTTTTGCCTGGGCTATCCCCAGGTTAAGGAGTACTTCTTCAGCGAAACGGTCAGGTCGAAATTGCTCCGGCATTCCCTGATCGTCCTGCGGGACTACTTCCCCCTGGGCAGCGGCTTTGCGACTTACGGGTCGGACCAGGCCTTTAAGCACTACTCCCCCCTTTATGTCCGATTCGGCTTTCACCACGACTACGCTTTGGCTCAAGAGACGGGCTTTGCCATGAACGACAATTTCTGGCCCATGCTTTTGGCCCAGTTCGGCCTTTTTGGGGCTTTTGCCTATGTGTACTGGTTAGTCGTCCAGCTGGGCTATTGTTTAAAAAAAGCACCGCCGGGCCAGCCGCGGGCCGGGGCCTTGGGCCTCATTGCCTTTTTCCTGATCAGTTCGGCGGGCAACCCGATTTTTACCAGCGCTTCGGGGGTCTTTCTGGCGGTGGCCTTGGGTTTGACCAGTGATTTTTTGCAAAAATAACAAGAAAAATAGAGGAAAAGAAACTAGAGAGAAGAAAGATAGAAAGAAGGTGACGGATGGAAAAAGTTAAGAAATCGCTGTCCCGCAACGCCTTGGCCAGCGGCCTGCAGACGGGGACCCGCTTAGTCTGCGCCCTGGTGACTTACCCTTATTTGGCCAGGATCTTGCGGGTTGACCAACTGGGCCAGTACGACTTCGCGGCCACTATTGTCAGCTGGGCGGCGCTAGTGGCAGGCCTGGGCATCTACGCCTACGCGACCAGGGAAGGGGCAAAAAAGCGGGATGACCCGGAAGAGCTGTCCCGCTTTGCTTCGGAAGTCCTGGTCATCAACCTGGCCTCGACCTTGCTGGCTTACTTGGGTCTGGCGGCCTGTCTGCTTTTTTCCAGCAAGCTGCGGGAATATGGACCGCTGATTTGGACGCTTAGTTCCAGCATTATTTTTACGACCTTGGGCTGCGAGTGGCTTTACGCGATTCACGAGGAATATGGCTACCTGGCTTTGCGGAACATCTGCTTTCAAGTTTTGTCTCTGCTCCTGCTCTTGACATATGTCAAGGATGAAAGCGATCTATTGCTGTATGCTTGGACTACGGTGGCAGGTAGCGCGGGGGCCAACTTGATCAACTTTATGCGGCTGCGTAAGTACTGCACCTGGTCTTTGACCTGGCGCTTTTCCTGGCAAAAGCACCTCCTCCCCATCCTCGTCTTATTCGCCAACTCTCTGGTCAACCTGCTTTATGTAAGTGCGGATGTAGCCCAGCTGGGAGTGATGACCAGCGACTATTATGTAGGCCTTTACTCGGTGGCCAGCAAGGTTACGGCCCTGCTTAAGCAATTGTTAGGTGCTGTGATCGTCGTGACCGTGCCGCGTCTAGCCTGCTTATATGGGCAAAAGGGCGGAGAATTTTTTCAAAAATTGGCCCGGCAGATCGCGGATTTATTAGTGACGCTGGCCTTGCCGGCTGCCTGCGCCTTGTTTGCCTTAGGCGAGGAGATCGTCATTTTAACCGCGGACTTAGATTTCGCGCCGGCCGCGGGGGCCATGAAGCTCCTGGGATTGGCCTTGGTTTTCTCGCTCTTGGGCTGGTTTTACATGGCGGCGGTTTTAGTTCCGGCCCGGCAGGAGAAGGCGGCCTTGCTTGCGATTAGCATCGCTTCTGTGGTTAATATTTGTTTGAACTTCCTGTTGATTCCGGCCTTTAAGGAAGCAGGGGCGGCTTTAGCAACCTTGCTTGCCGACCTAGTGACTTGTCTGGCTTGTTACTTTTTGGCGAAAAAGTCGGCCCGCCTCTTGCCCAGCGGGAAAAAGCTGGCCAGCAGCCTGCTGGGCTGTCTTTATGTTTATTTGGTTTGCCAAGCTGCTTTGGCTAAGGGACTGGGGCCAGGAGCGACGGTCTTTTGGGCAGCCCTCTGGGCCATTCCCGGTTACTTTGTGATTTTATATCTGCTTGGTAACCGTATCTTGCTGGAATTTAAGCGTGGAAGTAGATGGGAGTAGTGATTAAGCCGCTTGACCGGACAAGTTCTGAAAACTGTCCGTTGAAAAGATAACGCTTACAATATATGGTGTGATTAAACAAGTTGGAAGAAGTAAGGAGGATTTTCCGATGAAAAAGATCATTAATGACCCAAGCAATGTTGTTGAAGAAATGGTAACTGGCTTAGCTAGGATGTACCCGCAATATGTTGAACGGATCCCGGCTACGACCGCCTTAGTTCGCAGTGATAAGGACTCAATGACAGGCAAGGTTGGTCTTGTCAGCGGCGGTGGCAGCGGCCATGAACCAGCTCATGCTGGTTATGTTGGCAAAGGGATGCTGACTGCGGCTGTTTGCGGGCAAGTCTTTACTTCCCCGACTCCAGACCAGATCTACGAAGCCATTAAGGCAGCCGACCAAGGCAAGGGCGTCTTCTTGATCGTCAAGAACTATTCTGGCGATGTGATGAACTTTGACATGGCCAAGGACTTGGCCGCTATGGACGACATTGAAGTTCATTCTATCGTGGTTGACGACGACATCGCCGTGGAAAACAGCCTTTACACTCAAGGCCGGCGTGGGGTGGCCGGGACCGTCTTCATGCACAAGATCTTAGGTGCGGCTGCTGATCAAGGTGCCAGCCTGGATGAGATTGAAGAATTAGCCAAGGCAGTATTGCCACACATCAACACGATTGGTGTTGCCTTGTCAGCAGCTACGGTTCCAGAAGTTGGCAAGCCAGGCTTCGTTTTAGCTGATGATGAAATTGAATACGGGGTCGGGATTCACAGCGAACCAGGCTACCGCAGAGAAAAGATCAAGCCATCTAAGGACCTGGCCCAGGAACTGCT